>JAYPUG010000088.1:0-7888 GCA_038133965.1 Rhodospirillaceae bacterium
CCTTCGGGGCGGTTGGGATGGGGGCGGCCCTGTGGCCGTTCATCCATTCGATGAATCCTTCGGCAGATGTGCTGGCGTTGGGCTCGATCGAGGTCGACGTGTCGCAGGTCGAGGTCGGGCAGCGCATCACCGTGAAGTGGCAGGGCAAGCCCGTCTTCATCGACCGCCGACCGGAGAAGGCGATCACCGAGGCGCGCGAGACCCCGCTGAGCGACCTGCGCGACCCGCAGACCGACGAGGAACGCGCATCGCGCCCCGAGTGGCTGGTCGTGATTGGGGTCTGCACCCATCTCGGCTGCGTGCCGCTGGGCCAGAAGGCGTCGGAGGACCGGGGCGAATGGGGCGGCTGGTTCTGCCCGTGCCACGGCTCCCACTACGACACGTCGGGTCGCATCCGTAAGGGCCCCGCGCCGCTCAACCTGCCAGTACCGCCGGTCGAGTTCCTTTCCGACAACCAGATCAAGATCGGCTGAGGCGAACCATGAGCGCTGGAACACATCAACCCGTGGGCACCGGTCTGGTGAAGTGGATCGACACCCGCCTGCCGGTCTTTTCATACCTCCAGAAGGAATACGCCGAGTTCGAGTCCCCCAAGAACTTCAACTGGTTCTGGAACTTCGGCGCGATCCTCACCTTCATGCTCGTGCTGATGATCGCGACGGGCATCTTCCTCGCGATGCAGTACCAGCCCAACACGGCGCTGGCCTTTGATTCCGTCGAGCGGATCATGCGCGACGTGAACTTCGGCTGGCTCCTGCGCTACATGCACGCGAACGGCGCATCGTTCTTCTTCATCGCCGTCTATATCCACATCTTCCGCGGCATGTACTACGGCTCCTACAAGGCGCCGCGCGAGCTCCTGTGGATTCTCGGCGTGGTCATTCTGCTGCTGATGATGGCCACGGCCTTCATGGGCTACGTCCTGCCCTGGGGTCAGATGAGCTTCTGGGGCGCGACGGTCATCACCAACCTGTTCTCGGCGATCCCGCTCGTTGGCGACCTGATCGTGACCCTGCTGTGGGGCGGTTTCTCGGTCGACAACCCGACCCTGAACCGGTTCTTCGCACTGCACTACCTGTTCCCGTTCCTGATCTTCGCGGTCGTAGCGCTGCACATCGTGGCGCTGCACACGACGGGTTCGAACAACCCGGTCGGCGTCGATCCGAAGGGACCGCAGGACACGGTGAAGTTCCACCCCTACTACACGATGAAGGACTCGGTCGGACTTGCGGTGTTCATCACCGTCTTCGCGTTCTTCGTGTTCTTCGCGCCGAACTATTTCGGCGAGCCGGAGAACTATCTCGAGGCCGCGCCGCTGAACACGCCGGCCGCGATCGTGCCGGAATGGTACTTCCTGCCCTTCTTCGCGATCCTGCGCTCGATCAACTTCGACATCTGGTTCATCGAGGCCAAGCTGGGCGGCGTGCTGGCCATGTTCGGCGCGATCTTCGTGCTGTTCGTCCTGCCGTGGCTTGACCGTTCGCCGGTGCGCAGCGCGCGCTTCCGGCCGATGTTCAAGTGGTTCTTCTGGATCTTCGCGCTCGATTGCGTCCTGCTTGGGTGGGTCGGCGCACGCTCACCCGACGCTCATGTGTTCGAAGGCGTCGAGTGGCTGAAGGTCATCCACATCGGTTACATCTCGACCTTCTGGTATTTCTTCCACTTCATCATTCTGTTGCCGCTTCTGGGCATATTCGAACGACCGAAACCGGTGCCCAACAGCATTTCGGAATCCGTGCTGGGCGGTGGTGCCTCGGGCGCCGGCGCGACGGCCAAGCCGATGGAGAAGGCCTAATGGGTATGTTGACCAATCTCCGCCGCGCGGGCGCGGCGATCGGCTTCGTGGCAGGCGTGGTCCTGCTGTCGGGTTCGGCCCTGGCGGCCGGCAAGGCCGAGCATCCGGAAGCCCAGGACTGGCACTTCGATGGCATCTTCGGAACCGTCGATCGCGCTGCGGCACAGCGCGGCCTGCAGGTCTATCTCGAGGTCTGCGCGGGCTGTCATTCGCTCAAGCAGGTCGCCTACCGCAATCTCGGCGATCTCGGGTTCACCGAGGCCGAGATCAAGGCGATCGCGGCGAAGTTCGAGGTGACGGACGGCCCGAATGACGAGGGCGAGATGTTCCAGCGGCCGGCGATTCCCGCCGACCGGTTCGTTTCTCCGTTCCCGAACCAGGAAGCGGCCAAGGCAGCCAACAACGGCGCCAACCCACCGGACCTGTCGGTCCAGGTGAAGGCGCATCCGGGCGGCGCGGACTACATCTATGCGCTTCTCACGGGCTACACGGACGCGCCTGCGGGAACCGAGGTTCCGGCCGGTGGCAACTACAACCCGTTCTACGCCGGCGGTTTCATCGCCATGCCGCCGCCGCTGTTCGAGGATGGGGTTGCCTACACGGACGGCACGAAAGCGTCGGTCGAGCAGCTGGCCTGGGACGTCGTCAACTTCCTGCAGTGGGCGGCCGAACCCGAGATGGAGCAGCGCAAGCGCACCGGCTTCAAGGTGTTGCTCTTCCTGATCATCTTCAGTGCCATCCTCTATGCGGGCAAGCGCAAGCTCTGGGCGAACGTGGACCACTGACGCCAGACACAATTCGACAGAGGCCGCTTGCGCACGCGTGAGCGGCCTTTTTCGTGAGGGTGGCGCGGCCATCCGCTAAGATCGGGGCCGAACGCCGAGAAACGACAATCCGAGGGGGGATACATGGCACGCGAGACGATCGTTACCTGCGCGGTGACCGGCGGACACCAGAACTTCCACAATCACCCGAACTTCCCGATCACGCCCAAGCAGATCGCGGAATCGGCAATCGAGGCGCGCAAGGCGGGTGCGGCGGTGGCTCACATCCATGTCCGCGAGCCGGACGGTTCGCGTTCTGGCAACCCGGAATATTTCCGCGAGGTGGTCGAACGCATCCGCGATGCCGACTGCGATGTCCTGATCAACCTGACGACGGGTGAGGGCGGACGCTTCGTGCCGTCCGAGGAGGATCCCCAGGTCGGCGGGCCGGGCACCTCGCTGTCCACGCCTGAAGTGCGTGTGCGCCACGTGCTGGAACTGCGGCCCGACATCTGCACGCTCGACGTCGCCACCATGAATTTCGGCGAGGCGGTGTTCATGAACACGCCCGCGCATCTGCGGCGCATGGCTGAACTGATCAAGGATGCCGGCGTAAAGCCCGAGATCGAGGTGTTCGAACCGGGCCATATCCGCCTCGCGGTGGATATGATCAAGAACGGCTACATCGAATCACCGCCGCTCTTCCAGCTCTGCCTCGGCATACCCTGGGGTTCGCCCGCCACGCCGCAGATGGTGCAGGTGATGCACTCGATGCTGCCGCGTGACGCCAACTGGGCGGCGTTCGGCATCAGCCGCTGGGAGTTCCCGATCGTGGCCGAGGTGGTCAACAACGGCGGGCATGTGCGTGTCGGCCTCGAGGACAATCTCTACCTGTCGAAGGGCGAGTTCGCCTCGAACGGACAGCTGGTGGACAAGGCCGTGCGGATCATGCGCGAACTCGACGCAGAGCCGGTCGAGCCCGAGCGCGCCGCCGAGATGCTGGATCTGTTGCCGCGGGCCCAGTAGTAGGCCCGCGCGGGAGAGGGAACGGCCATGTCCGCAAACCACGAAGGCGTACCGCCGACCCTGGGGATCATCGGCGGCAGCGGCATCTACGACATCGAGGGACTTTCCGATGTGCGCTGGCAGGCCGTGGATACGCCCTACGGCCTGCCGTCGGACGAGCTGATGTTCGGCAACCTCGACGGTCTTCCGGTTGTGTTCCTGCCGCGCCATGGCCGCGGACATCGGGTGCCGCCCTCGGAGCTGAACTTCCGGGCCAACATCGATGCCATGAAGCGCGCCGGCGTGACAGAGATCGTGTCGCTGTCCGCGGTGGGCTCGCTGCGCGAGGATCTGGCGCCGGGCACCTTCGTGATTGTCGATCAGTTCATCGACCGCACCTTCGCGCGCGTGAAGTCTTTCTTCGAGACGGGTCTCGTCGCGCATGTCTCGATGGCCGATCCCGTCTGCGGGCGGCTCGGCGATGCCATCGAAGCCGCTGCGGGTGGCGCCGGGATCGAGGCGGTGCGCGGTGGCACCTACCTGGTCATGGAAGGCCCGCAGTTCTCGTCGCGCGCGGAATCGGAGCTTTACCGGAGCTGGGGCTGTTCGGTGATCGGCATGACGAACATGCCCGAGGCCAAGCTCGCCCGGGAGGCGGAGCTCTGTTACGCCACCGTTGCGATGGTCACCGACTACGATTGCTGGCACGAAGACCATGACGACGTGACTGTGGAGCAGGTGATCCGGGTTCTGATGGAGAATGCCGACAAGGCACGCGCGCTGGTGCGCGAACTGGCGCCCCGGCTCGCCGGCCGCGACGAAGTGTGCGACCGGGGTTGCCACACCAGTCTCGACAACGCACTGATCACCGCACCCGAAGCGCGCGATCCCGACGCAGTCCGCCGTCTGGACGCCGTTGCGGGCCGCGTTCTTTCCTAAAAAATTAATAATAACAATATCTTGTAGAGGCGATCTTTCTGCGCCGACCCTGACGTAATAGAATACAAGCATGTCGGGGATGGGGCCGATTCGCCGATACGGCGGCCCTCGACAGGAGCGAAACGGAATGCCGGATGCAGACGGCGGCGGCGCGGTCACGGACCGCCCGATAGCCGGAATCGACCATGCGCTGATTGGCGTTGCGAACCTGGACGGTGCGCGCGATGCCTTCGCGCGCCTCGGTTTCACTGTCTCGCCGCGCGGCCGGCACGTGGGCTGGGGCACCGGCAACTACACGATCATGTTCGAACACGACTATGTCGAGCTTATCGGCGTGATCGACCCGTCCCAGTACATCCACAACCTCGACACGTTCCTCGAGACGGGCGAGGGCCTGCTCAACGTCGCGCTGAATACGAAGGACGCCGAAGAGGCGTTTCGCTGGCTGCAGGCGGAAGGGGTCAACGCCGCACCGCCGGAGAACCTGCAGCGCGTTCTGGAGACGGAAGACGGCGACGAGACCCTGCAGTTCCGGAACATTCACCTGCCCGAGGAGGTCACGCCGGGCCTGAAGACCTTTGCCTGCGAACACCTGACCCCCGAGAAGCTGCGCCGGCCCAGCTGGCTGTCGCATCCCAACGGTGCCAGCGGAATCTCCGAGGTCACGGTCGTGATGGAAAGCCTCGAGGGTGTGGGTGAGGCCTATGCCAGGCTCTTCGGCGCCGACGCGGTCTCGGGCGATGCGCGCCGGGGGCACATCACGGTCGATACGGGGCAGGACGAACTCTGGTTCGTCACGCCGAAGGCATTTCCAGCACGCCACTACGACAAGCAGATCGACGAGAGCCTGCCCCTGCCGCGCCTGGCGGCACTCACCCTGTCGGTTGCCGACCCGCAGGTCACGGCGCTCTATCTCTCGGGCCAGCAGGTCGCCTTCGAGCGCGACAGCTCCGAGGCGGTCATCGTCTCGTCCGAAGAGGCGTGCGGGACCTTCCTGATCTTCGCCGACGACGCGGCGGACTGACCGCAAACGAAAAGGGCGGGCCGAAGCCCGCCCTTCCGGAAATTGTGCGGGTTCCTGCTAGCCGATGTTTGCGGACAGGAACTCGAGCGTGCGGCCCATGGCCTGGCCCGCGGCTTCCTTGTGGTAGGACCCGCGCCGCGAACAGCTGAACCCGTGGCCCGCGCCCTCGTAGATGTAGCTCGGGATGTCGGGATGCGCGGCCTCGACCTCGTGGACACCGTCGAGCGGGATGCCGTGGTCTTCCGCGCCCCAGTGGAACATCACCGGGCATTTCGGCTGCTCGCCGGCATTTGACAGGATGTCGCCGCCGTAATAGCAGACCGCCGCCGCGACGGGGGACCGCGCCGCCGCGAACCATGCGACCGAACCGCCCATGCAGAAACCGACGATGCCGATCTTGCCTACGCCCTCGATATCGGCGACGGCGGCGTTGACGTCCTTCACCACGTCGCCCCAGTCGAGGGCGCCCTTGAGGGCACGGCCCTTGGCCATGCCGTCCTCGTTGAACTCCAGGACCGCGTCGCGCTCGTGCCGGTCGAACAGCGCCGGGGCGATGGCGACATAGCCTTCCTTGGCGAAGTTATCGACCGTCTCGCGGATATCGTCATTCACCCCGAAGATTTCCTGGATGATGACCACGCCGCCGCGCGGCGCACCCTCGGGCTCGGCCTTGTAGGCGTCGAGCGAATGGCCGTCCTCTGCCGTCAGCTTGAGATCGGTACCCATTTCGAATTCCTCCCCATCGGTTGTTCGAAGTTGCCGGTATCCTAGTCGCCGTGGCGGTGCGCGCCTAGACGTTGAAGCGGAACAGCATCACGTCGCCATCGGTGACCACGTAGTCGCGGCCCTCCTGGCGCATGCGCCCGGCGTCCTTTGCGCCTTGTTCACCGCCATGGGCGATGTAGTCGTCATAGCCGATCGTTTCGGCACGGATGAAACCCTTCTGGAAATCGGTGTGAATCCGACCGGCCGCATCCCACGCGGTCGCACCCGCCGGTACGGTCCAGGCGCGGGATTCCTTGGGTCCCGAGGTAAAGAAGGTGATCAGGCCCAGCAGGTCGTAGCCGGCGCGGATCACGCGTGCGAGCCCGGTCTCGGTGAGCCCCAGGCCTTCCAGGAATTCCAGCCGTTCGGCCATGTCGTCCAGCTGGGAGACTTCGGCCTCGATCGCCGCCGAGACGATGACCATGCCCGCGCCCGCGCCCGCCGCCATTTCCGCGACGGCCTGCGTGTGCGCGTTGCCGTCTGCGGCAGCCGCCTCCTCGACATTGCAGACATAGAGGACGGGCTTGGCGGTCAGCAGCTGCAGCTGGGCGAACGCCCGGCGCTGGTCGGCCGCGACCTCGACCGTCCGCGCGGGCTGGCCGTCGCGCAATGCGGCGACGACGGGCTCGAGCAGGGGAAGCTGGGACCGTGCATCCTTGTCGCCACCGCGCGCCCGCTTCTCGACCGTCTCGAACCGGCGTTCCATGGCCTCCAGGTCGGCGATCAGAAGTTCCGTCTCGACGATCTCGGCATCGCGGATCGGATCGACACCGCCCTCGACATGGGTGATCCCGCCATCCTCGAAGCAGCGCAGCACATGGCACACCGCATCGACTTCGCGGATGTGCGAAAGGAACTTGTTCCCCAGCCCCTCGCCCTGGCTCGCCCCGCGGACCAGGCCGGCGATATCGACGAATTCCAGGTAGGTCGGCACGACGCTTGCCGATTTGGCCAGGCCTGCCAGTTCCGACAGCCGCTCGTCCGGCACCGCGACCCGTCCCGAGTTGGGCTCGATCGTGCAGAAGGGATAGTTGGCCGATTCCGCCTGTGCGGTGGCCGTCAGCGCGTTGAACAGGGTGGACTTCCCGACGTTGGGCAAGCCGACGATGCCGCAATTGAAACCCATGTCTGAAACCTGCTCCGGATTGGGGCCTAGCCGTCGCCGCGCAATCGGCGCATAGCGCGCGCGAATGCGCCGCCCAGCGCCGTTTCGTCTCCGGCATCGGTCCCCGTATTGGCATGAGTGCCGGTACCCGTACCGTTCGTAGCCGGGGCCGGGCCGGCGCTGTTCGGCGTGTCCGGGCCAGCCGCGCTGCGGTCCTTCGGCGGCTGGACGGCCATCGCGACCCGGCTCATGAAATCGCTGGCCCGACCTTCCAGCAGCAGCGGCAGTTCGGCCGCCACGGCGTCGAGTTCGCGCGCGACCCAGTCGCGGTCGGCCTTGGCGAAATCGCCGAGCACATGGCTCTGTACGCGCGACTTGTCGCCGGGATGACCGATGCCCAGGCGCACGCGCCAGTAGTTCTTGTCGGGCAGGTGGGCGTCGATGCTGCGCAGCCCGTTGTGGCCGGCATTCCCGCCGCCCTGCTTGACGCG
>JAYPUG010000089.1:0-7878 GCA_038133965.1 Rhodospirillaceae bacterium
GGCACGACCGACTTGAACAGCGCCGGCGTATCGGTTCCGACCAGCAGCAGGTGCGGGGTCAGCGCGGCCAGCGGCGAGACCAGGCTGTCGGTCACCGCGACGATCCGCGCGCCGCGCTGGGACGCGAACTCGGCCGCCTCGACCGCGCCGCGCGAATAGGGGTCGAAGGACAGGACGAGCATCGCGTCGGCGTCGGAGATGCCGCGCAGTTGGTCGGCGAAGGTGCCGCCATGGCCGTCGAGGAGGATCGCGGAACATCGAGCAGGCGTAGTGCACATAGAAGGCTGCCGGATAGAGGCTGCGCTGACCGACCACGTAGATCCGGCGCGCCTCGGACAGCGCACGCGCCGCGTCCGCCATCTCGTCCGCACCGATCGCTTCCAGGCTGAGGGCCAGGTTCTCGCGGTCCGCCCCCACCATCTCGCTGGCAAGCTGGGCCAGCGCTCGCGCGCTCCGCCGCCGGCCCGTCCGCGCCAGCAGCTTGCGGGCGCGCTGGCCGAAGCCCGCGGGCTGGACACGCAGATCGTCGCGGAAGGGCTCGCGCAGGCTCTCGTAGCCGTCGAAACCGATGGCCTGGGCCAGGCGCACCATCGTCGCGGGCTGCACGCCCGCGCGGTCGGCGATCTGGCGCATCGAGGTGAAGGCGATCTCGTCGGGCCGGTCGAGCAGGTAATGCGCGGCGCGGCGCAACTGCGGGCTGAGCCGGGGATAGACGTCGCGCAGATCGGAAAGGATCCGTTCGCTCGTCTGTTCGGGTTCGCGCAAATCGGTCATGCCGGTGCCCCGCTCGGTTCCCTGAAACAAGTGAACCAGAAATCAGGCATCATGAAACGACTGTTTCATCGCCGCGGCAAGAAGAATCTCGGAACCCGGTGTGCCGGCGCGGAGGCCGTCCGGCGCGTTGCCCGGCGGCGGCGCGCCCGCTAGCATCCCGGTCGCGCTGCCGGACCCGAACCCCAGACGACGGAACCGCCGATGGACCTCGCCGACCACATCCGCACGATCCCCGACTTCCCCAAGCCCGGGATCCTCTTTTACGACATCTCCACCCTGCTCGCGCATCCGCAGGCCTGGCGCCACACGGTCGATCTGCTGGCCGTCGCCGTGCGCCAGCACGAACCCGACGTGGTGGCCGGCATCGAGAGCCGCGGTTTCCTGATCGGCGCGCCGCTGGCGCTGCAGCTCGGCTGCGGCTTCATCATGCTGCGCAAGCAGGGTAAGCTGCCGGGCGCGACCACGTCCTACACCTACGACCTGGAGTACGGGTCCGACACGATCGAGATGCAGGCCGACGCGGTCGACAAGGGCCAGCGGGTGGTCATCATCGACGATTTGCTGGCGACCGGCGGCACGGCGGGCGGCGCGCTCCACCTGCTGCGCGAGGCGGGCGCCGACGTGCGGGCCGCGGCCTTCATCATCGAGCTCGAGGGCCTGGGCGGACGCGAGCACCTCGACGTGCCGATTACCGCGCTCCTGAACTTCGACGCCTAGGGCGCCTGCCCCGGCAGCTAGCCGCCCAGTTCGTCCTCGACGAACGCCTCGATGATTTCCTCGATCGAGGCGTCGGGCTCCATGCCCAGCGCGCGGGCGCGCGCACCGTCGGCATACCAGGGCCAGGCATCGACGATCTCCTGGATCATCGGGTCCGGCTCGAAGCGCACCCGGTCGGCAACGGCGTCGCCCGCATGGGCACGCAGCGCATCCAGCATCTCGCCGATCGAGGGCGAGATACCGTTCATCATCAGCGCGCGGTTGGGACCCAGGACGTCGCCGTCGGCATTGTGGATGTCGATGAAGGCCTGCACCGCGCGTCGCGGCGACAGGATCAGCATGCGGGTCTCGGGATCGACCGGGTTCACCGCCGCGTCGCCCTGCAGCGGCTCACGCAGGATCGAGCTGGCGAAGCCCGACGCCGCCTTGTTGGGCTTGCCCGGCCGGACGACGATGGTCGGCAGGCGGAGCGTGCGCCCGTCGATGAAGCCCTTGCGGGTGTAGTCGTTGACCAGCAGCTCGCCCATCGCCTTCTGTGCACCATAGGAGGTGCGCGGGGTCAGCGCCGTCGAATCGTCGATCGACCGCTCGCCGCCATAGACCGCAAGCGAGGAGGTGAAGACGATTCTCGGGCAGCGCCCGGTGTGGCGCGCGGCCTCCAGCACGTTGCGCCCGCCCTCCAGGTTCACCGCATAACCCAGGTCGAAATCGGCCTCGGCCCCACCGCTGACCACGGCGGCGAAATGGAAGACCGCATCCGTCGCCCCGTCGATCAGCGCCTCGACGGTCGCCCGGTCGCAGATGTCGCCGGTCACCACCTCGACTCGCGGGTCGTCGGGCGGCGGCTCCACCGGCTCGAACGCGTCGAACAGGACCAGCGTCTCGACCTCTTCGGGCTGGCCGTCGGGCCCCAAGAGTTCGGGCGTCGCGAGGATGCGCATGGCGAGGCGGCGCCCCAGCATGCCCGTCCCGCCGGTGATCACGACCTTCATGGCGTCCCTCCCCCGTCCGCGCCTAGGACAGCGCCGGCTCGAGCCGGTCCAGCGCCTCGGACAGCGTGTCGGGCTCGGCGGCGAAGCAGAGCCGCATCCAGCCCTCGCCCTCCGGCCCGAAGGCACGGCCCGGCGCGAGGCCGACCCCCGTCTCGGCGATCAGCTGCTTGGCGTATTCGAAGCTGTCGGTCATGCCATCGACGGCGAAGAAGGCATAGAACGCGCCCTCGGGCCGCGACAGCCGCACCTTCGGCATGGCCGCGAGCCGCTGGAACACCAGGTCGCGGTTGCGGCGATAGCCCTCGACTATCTCGGCGACGAACCCCTCGCCCTCGCGGATCGCAGTGACGCCGGCGTGCTGCACGAAGGTGGTCGGCGAGGCGACGTTGAACTCGTTCAGCTTCGACAGATCGGGGCCCAGATGGGGCGGATGGGTCAGCCAGCCGAGCCGCCAGCCGGTCATCGACCAGGTCTTGGAGAAGGAGTTGATAACGATCACGGGGTCGTCGGGCTCGCAGATGTCGAGGAAGGACGGCGCGCGCGGCCGGTCGTAGATCAGCCGGATATAGACCTCGTCCGAGATCACGTAGATCCCGCGCTCCCGGCAGAAATCGAGCAGCTCGCGCTGCTGGTCCTGTTCCATGATCCAGCCGGTCGGGTTGCCGGGTGAGTTCACGAAGACGGCGCGGGTGCGCTCGTCGCAGGCGGCCCTGATATCGTCCATGTCCAGGTGCCAGGCCCCGGCCTCGTCGGGCTTCAGGGCGATGGTGCGCGCCTCGCCGCCCATGACGAAGACGGTGCCCTTGCAGTTGGGCCAGACCGGACCGACCACCAGCACGTTGTCGCCGTTGTCGACCAGCGTCTGGGACGTCAGCATGATCGCCGCCATGCCCGAGACCGCGACCGTGATCCGGTCCACGCCGATGGGCCGGCCGATCAGGTTCGAGGAATACTCGGCAATCGTCTCGCGCAGCGGCGGGATTCCCCGGTTCTGGGCATAGAAGACGTGGTCGTCGGCCAGCGCCTGTGTCGCGGCCGCCTTGATGTAGTCGGGCGTCGCCACGTTCGGCTCGCCGAACCACAGCGCGATCAGGTCCTCGCGGCCGAGGTTCGCGTCCGCCACCTTGCGGATCAGCGAGCCCTCCAGCTCGTCGATGGCCGGGCGCAGGCGGCGGGCATTGGTGTTCGGACTGTCGGGCATCGCCTTCTCCTCGGCCTGGCGTGTCAGGCCTTGCGTCTGGGCCGCGCAGTCTAGCGGCGAAGCGCGGCGAGCGGAATTGCCCACTCGATTGCCTGAACCCGCCCCATGGGGCATACCGGCCGCGTCACGTGCCACGCATGTAACGAGAGGGTTTCCATGAGCGACTTCACACCCATCGAGCTGACCGAGGGCCTCAACAGCGTACTCGGCTTCCGGCTGGAGGACTGGCGCGACGGCTTCGCGCGGATCGCCGTCGATCTCGACGAGCGCCACCGCAACCGCCAGGGCGGGCTGCACGGCGGCGTCACCGCCACGCTGATCGACGCGGCGACCGGCTATTGCGGCGTCTTTGAGCCCGACCGGGAGAAGCGGCGCGGCAACGTGACCGTCTCGCTCACGGTCAACTTCATCGGCCGCGCGAAGGGAAAGACGCTGGCGTGCGAGGCGCGGGTGGTCCGCGCGGGGCGGCGCATCTATTTCGCCCACGGCGAGGTCACCGACGACGAGGGCAACCTGATCGCCACGGCCGAGGCGGTCTATGCCTATGTCGATCGCGACGCGCAGCGGAAATAGGGGCTGGGGAACGTTTCCGGGCCCCAACAGGTGCTGTTGCCTTCTTATCGGCACTCACAATTGTTCTATATACGAACTTTTATTTATTTATATGCTCTATATATAGAACACTTGTCTTGACATTGCGAAATTCATCGCCATTATGTCTCATAAACAGATCATTGATGCGTTTTTCGTTCTATTGATGAGACAGTAGAATCCAGATGCCCAAGTCGTCGCACGCACCCCGTTCCGCTTATAGCCAGGACGCAACCCGCATGCTGGGTTCGATGATCCGCCGCGCGCGAATCGAACGGCAGATGACGGCCGCCGAACTCTCCGCACGGGCCGGTATTTCCCGCGGGCTACTGCATCGCATCGAGAAGGGCGATCCGGGATGCGCGATCGGTACCGTGTTCGAGGTGGCCGCCATCGTCGGCGTCCCCCTGTTCGATGCCGGACCCGGACGTCTGACCGCCATGATCGACGCGAACAAAGCGGTCCTCTCCTTGCTTCCCAAGGCCGTACACCGGCCGCGCACCGGCGTGAATGATGACTTCTGAAACGCGCCCGGCGCAAGCAACGGAAGCCTATGTCTGGATCTGGCTACCCGGCCGAACCGAACCCGTCGTCGCGGGACGCCTTGATACTGCGGGTCCGAACCTCGTGTTCTCCTATGGCCGAAGCTATCTCGCGCGCGATGACGCCATCCCGGTCCACTCGCCCGAGCTGCCGCTACAGCGCGGCCCCCTGCCCCTGCTCGACGGGCTTTCGATCCCCGGTTGTATCCGCGATGCCGCCCCCGACGCGTGGGGCAGGCGCGTCATCGTCAACCGGCTCTTCGGAGCAACCGGGGCCGACGCCGGAGCGATCGAGCTGGACGAGATCACCTATCTGCTCCAATCGGGATCCGACCGGATCGGCGCGCTCGATTTCCAGGCGTCGCCTACGGACTACGTGGCGCGGCGCACCGACACGGCGACGCTTGAGGGCCTGATGACCGCGGCCGACAAGGTCGAGCAGGGCATCCCGCTCGAACCCGCACTCGATGCTGCGATGTTGCACGGCAGCGCCATCGGCGGCGCACGGCCCAAGGCGATGCTGGAATCGGACGACCGGAAGTTCATCGCCAAGTTCTCGTCGAGCGGCGACCTATACAATGTCGTGAAAGCCGAATTCGTCGCCATGCGCCTCGCAGCCGCCACCGGCATCGATACCGCGCAGGTCGCGCTCCGCCACGCCGCGGGGCGGGACGTGCTCCTCATCGAACGCTTCGACCGCACTCGCGCGGGCGCTGGCTGGCAACGGCGCGCGATGGTGTCAGCGCTCACGCTTCTGGAACTCGACGAGATGATGGCGCGCTACGCGAGCTACGAAAAACTGGCGACAATCGTCCGCCACCGTTTCGGGGACCCGAAGTCTGCGCTGCGCGAACTGTTCGCCCGCCTGACTTTCAACATCCTGTGCGGAAACACCGATGACCACGCGCGCAATCATGCGGCATTCTGGGACGGTCGGGAACTGACATTGACGCCCGCCTATGACATTTGCCCCCAGGGCCGAAGCGGCAATCAGGCAGGCCAGGCGATGCGCATCCTGGACGAGCGGAACGACAGCCGGATCGTGCTGTGCCTGGAAGCCGCGGCGCTTTATCTGCTCACCGATCAAGAAGCACTCGCCCTCGTCGCGCATCAGATCGCGGCAATCCGCGAGAATTGGGACGCAATCTGCGACGAGGCCGACCTGTCGGAAATCGACCGCCGGCAACTCTGGCGCCGCCAGTTCCTCAATCCCTACATATTTCAAGGCGCTCCGGATTCGCTCTCGGCAGGCCTCCAGTGAACGCCCCGGCCGCGAAGTTCCACATCGGCCAGATCGTCGTCCACCGGATGTTCGGCTACCGGGGCGTCGTCTTCGACGCCGACCCCGACTTCCAGGGCACCGAGGACTGGTACGAGCAGGTCGCGCGCTCGCGCCCGCCGAAGGACCGGCCCTGGTACCACGTGCTGGTGGACGGGGCGGAGCACACAACCTACGTCGCCGAGCGGAACCTAGCGCCCGACCCCGCGCCGGGGCAGATCGCCCATCCGCTGCTGGGCGAATTCTTCGACCGGTATGACGGGCAGCAGTATCTGGTGCCGGGTCGGGGGAACTAGGGCAGGAGACCAGGCTGGCGCAGCCTCCCCTTGACTCGTCCCCGGCCCCGTCCCATCGTCACGGCCAGTCTGTGACGCTGGGGTGCCCCGCCGCGAACACGCGTTCCGGGGCTGAGAGAAACCCACGAACCTGATCCGGATCATGCCGGCGGAGGGAGTTGTCACGGGACGCGGCCCGACCTCCGCCCGACCCGAACAACCACCCGACGAACCACGGCCATCCCGGATCGCCGAACGGGAGGCCGCCATGCACGGTCCGTTTCGCATCCTTCGGGCGCCGGTTATCGCCGCGCTGGCGCTGGCCGGTTCCACCGTGCTTGCGGCCGCGCCCGCCATGGCCGAGCCCAACATCCCGGTGCTGGTGCCGATCACCGGATTTCTGTCGCTGGAAGGCACCAGCCAGCGCAACGGCGCCGAGCTGGCCCTTCGAGATTCGGGAGTGGGTTTCCGCGTCGATGACACGGCCACCTCGCCCGAGGTCGCGGTCAACGCCTTCGAGCGCGCAATGGATGAAGGCGACGTGGTCGCCGTGGTCGCACCCATGCTGGGCACCCAGATGCTGGCGCTCGTCTCGCTGGCCGACGAGTTCGGGATTCCGATGATCACCGTGTCGGGCACGGCGCGGATCACCCAGCTGGGCAGCCCCAACGTCTTCCGCTTCTTCCCCGGCGATGTGGTGGTGAAGGCCGCGCAGGCGCGCTACGCCGTCGAGGAGCTGGGCGCGAAGCGGCCCGCCATCGTCTATCAGACCACCGCCTACGGCCAGTCGGGGCGGGGCGAGCTGGCGCGGAACCTCGCCGCACTCGGCGCGCCGGCCGTATTCGAGGAGGGCCTCGACGTCACGGTGAAGGACATGCTGCCGGTGCTGGCCAAGGTGCGCGATTCCGGGGCCGACGCGCTGCTGCTGCACCTGCATGCGGGGCCGACGGCGTTGGTCGTCCGCCAGGCGCGCGCCATGGGCCTAGATATTCCCGTCGTTGCCGGATCGGCCATGCACCAGCCCGAGACGGCCGCGCTGCTGGAGCCCGCGGAACTGGACGGCGTGTGCGCCGAAAGCGGGTCGTCGCCCATCTCCGACGCCGACCCGGACGTGCAGGCCTTCGTCGCGGCATATCGCGGCGCCTACGGGCGCGAGCCCGACGCCTTCGCGCTCGGCCAGTATGACGGGGTGCGGATGGTGCGCGCCTGGCTGCAGGCGAACCGGCACGACGGCCTCGCCATGACCTATGCCTCGGACGGCACGGGCAACATGGCGCACTCGGCCGTCATCATCTGCTACGGCGGAGACGACCGGGTGCCGCGCATCGTCAAGCGGTACGAGAACCTCACGGGCGTGCTGTAGGCGGTGGAGATGTCCTCCCTCATCCTTCGAGACACTCGCAATGCTCGCTCCTCAGGATGAGGTGAGGATTGAACGCCATGCCGAGGAGCCCGCCGAAGCCCTGCGACGGCGTGGCGTCCCGAAGCATGCGGCGCTGATCTGATG
>JAYPUG010000090.1:0-2385 GCA_038133965.1 Rhodospirillaceae bacterium
GTCGCCATCGCCTGGGAAACCAACCCGAACGACGACATCGACCTGCATGTGCTCGATCCGCTCGGCAACCATGTCTACTACGCAGAGCGCCAGGGCCGGGGCGGCAGCGAACTGACGGTCGATTCCCTGAACGCGGGCGCGGAAGTATTTGCCGATCCTTCGCCCGACGATGGCGAGTATGTGATCTGCTATCACTACTTCTCGGCCGCATCCGGCAGTTCGCGGCGCGAATTGGTTGAGGCGTTTCTGCTCTACAACGACAAGATCGTTCTTCCGACATTCGAGATGTCGCGCGTCACCCAGAAGGTCGAGATCGCGCGCCTGGTTGTCGAGGGGCGCGAGGGCCGCGTGGTGACCGACCGCCACGGCCAGGCCTGTCCGTACGAGATCAAGGACGGCTGACGTCCCCGCGCAAGCCGCAAGGATGCCCCCATGTACTCGGGCCCGATTATCGACACGCACCACCATCTCTGGGAGGTGCGGAACTATCCCTGGCTGACCGCGCCGCCTTCACCGAAGATTTTCGGGGCCGAGTACGAGCCGCTCAGGCACGACTACCTGATCGACGACCTTCTGGCTGATTTCGGCAACAATCGCGTCATCCGGTCTGTTCATGTCCAGGCCCATTACAACCCGCCCGACCATGTGGGCGAGACGCGCTGGCTGCAGGGCGTGGCGGACGAACACGGCTATCCCCATGCGATCGTCGGCCATGCCGACATGGCGGGTGGCGACATCGAAACGGTCCTCGACGGGCACCTGGCCTTCGCCAACATCCGCGGAATTCGCGACGTCGCCGCCTGGCACCCCGAGAATTCTGCCTGGCAGATGGCGCCCCGGCTCGACCATTGCCTGTCGCCGGGGTTTCGCCGGGGGCTCGATGCGCTCGAGGCGCGCGGCCTGCATTTCGAGCTGCAGGGGTTCGCGAACCAGTTCGGACATTTCGCCGAGCTCGTCGCGGGGCATCCCGGGCTGAACTTCTGCCTTGTCCACGCGGGCCTGCTGACCGGAGACGACGACGCCACCTTCGATGCCTGGCGACGTGCGCTCGAGCCGCTGGCGAAATGCGACAACCTGTTCGTGAAGTGCTCGGGCGCGAACAACGTGAACTGGGGTCCGCCGCGCCCGCCGGACGCGGTCGCGCGCCACTACGACACACTGATCGCGATATTCGGGGCCGAGCGCTGTTTCTTCGGCAGCAACTTCCCCGTCGAGAAGCTCAAGAGCAGCTACGACGGCCTCGTCGCGATGTGCAAGCAGGCGCTTTCGGGCCGCACTGCAGCCGAGCAGCGCGCGTTCTTCCATGATTCGGCGGCCCGGTTTTACCGGATCGGTTGATATGCCTCCGCGTCCCGACCCGTCGGCTCAGGGGTCGAGGGTCAAAGAATAGCCGAGTTGCATGCGGTCGCCTTCTTCCATGTCGATCTGGAAGAAGGCCTCGCGCACATAGTCGGCGTCGCACTGGGTGTCCACGATGGTGAACTCCTCCTCGAGCGTGCAGAAGTAGTACTCCCCGCCGTAATGGCCATCGTCGGCCTGCGCGTGGACGTAGTAGTAGCGGTTCTCGAACGGGGCGCTCCAGAGGTCAATGCATTCGCCGTCGTCGAGGTTCCACCAGCCTTCCGAGCGGAACAAGGTGCTGCCGTAGCTGTCGGTCTGGTCGGTCGCCGCGGCCTTCGCGACGGACACGCCGGCGCCGCTTTCGTTACAGACCTCGATAATGGCATTGCTTCCCGGCGAGGCCTGGCCCGCACCCGGGACCGCAGCTCCCCCCGAGCTGCGCATGTTGCTCAGGCCGAACCCGGACTCGAAGTCGCCGATAGCATCGAGCCAGACTTCCACGACGCCGAGAATCTGCGCCTCATCGATGCCGTTTCCGGCGACCGCGCCGAGTTCGACGATGGCCTTGCCGTCTTCGAGGTAGGCGCGTGCGTGAATTCGGCCGGCATTCCAGTCGTTGACCTCCTGGACGTTCGGTCCTGCATTTGCGGCGTACTCCGACTGGAACATCAGGCTGTCGCACACACCCGAGTTGCAGCCGTAGAACCGGACAGTGAAGGCCGTGCCGCGCGCATTTGCCGTGATCTCAGGGTCGTCGACGACATCCCTGCCCAGCGTGGCGCGGACGCCGGCATTGCGCAGCGCGGCGAGCGCTTCCTCGCCCGTCACGCCTTCACCACGTGCACCGGCGGGAGCGGAGGCCAACGAGAGCGTCGCCGCCAAGGCCAAGGCCGCCGTGGCTGCCGCGATGGTTCGTTTGCTGCGTTTCGATCCGTTCATGATGCCGTCTCCTCCCCGTATTCACCGTGTCGCAGGGGTTCCGATATTTTGCCACGAACCAAATGTGGACTGAAACGCTTTCACGTCGCCAGGCCGTGCTTGCAC
>JAYPUG010000090.1:2395-6989 GCA_038133965.1 Rhodospirillaceae bacterium
CTTGCACCACTAGACTGCAACAAAACGGCAGGGAGATGGCAATGCATGAGCAAACGATCGAGGTGGCAACGGGTGACGGCGTCATGGACACCTTCCTCGTGCACCCCGAAACGGGCGGGCCGCGCCCGGCCGTCGTCATCTACATGGACATCTGGGGGGTCCGCGAGCAGCTGCGCGACATCGCGCGCCAGATCGCTTGTGTCGGCTATGCCGTTGCGGTGCCCAACCTGTACTACCGCAAGGGGGGCGTCCATTTCGACTACCGCAATCCGGACGGGACGACCGCGTCGCTGAAGGACCTGCCGGAGGAAGAACAGCAGAAGCTCCAGGATTTCTGGACCCACCTCTCCGATCCCATGGCGATTGCCGATACGGGCGCGCTGCTCTATCATCTCGACGGGCTCGATGCCGTGAAGACGGGGCCGGTGGGCTCGGTCGGCTACTGCATGGGCGGGCGTCATGTGCTGCGGGTCGCGGCGGCCTTCCCGGAGCGGTTTCGGGCGACGGCCAGCCTGCACCCCACGCGCCTTGTCACGGATGCGCCGGACGCGCCCTACCGCGATGCGCCGAAGGTGCGCGGCACCTACTACAGCGGGTTCGGGGAGCTCGACCACTACACCCCGCCCGAGGTCATCGCGGCCGTGGGCGACGCATTCGCGGGCCAGGACGTGAACTATATCGAGCGCGTCCACGCCGGCGCGCACCACGGCTACGCGATTCCCGACCGTGACGTCTATGACAAGCGTGCGGCCTACAGGGACTGGGAAATCATCTTCGACATGTACGCCCGCGAGCTCGGCTGAAGGCGGGGCGCCAGGGAGAAGCGGCGCTAGTTCGGGCAGTCGTGCCGCCAGACGCGACGGGTCGAGAGGTCCTTCTCCCGGCCGGGCGGGTGCGTCCACTCGACCTGGAAATGAATCTCGAAGGTGCTCAACCGGCGCCCGGACGCGGTATCCTCGTTCCACGCGCGGCACAGGTAGCGCCCGTATTCGAGGGCGAAGTCGGGCGCGTCGGACCGGTAGCTCCGGTCCTCGATGTTCGAGATGTACTTCCGCCAGCGATAGTTTTTGTACACCCGTGACACCAGTTGCGGCTTGTCATAGACGGGCGCGCCATCGGTGCCGCGATAGACGTCCACCTGCGTGCCGTCCTCCAGGATGCCGGAAATGACCGGCCAGGCGCTGGTGATCTCGGGATGGGGGGCGAACATCGTCCAGTTCTGATACAGCCCGAACGCCTCTCGGACGCCCGTGAAGAGGTTGTTCGCCCGGATATCGAAGGCGGACACCGTCGTCAGGTTCGGGACGAACACGAAGATTTCGCGCGCACCTGCGAGCCGCAAGAGGCCCGGCCGCGCGCGGGAGCTCGCGCCGGGAGTTTCGGGGGAATCGGCCATGACGGGCCGAATCCTAACCCGAAATGGTTAACGCGTGTTGAGGAGAGGGGTCAGCCGCCGCCGCCCATCCGGCTTTTCAGGACATTTCCGAGGAAATCGATCTTGCCGATCACGACCCCTTCGGCGCGCAGCAGGTCGTAGGCCGTCGTGCAGTGGAAATAGACCTGGGCGTGGGCGATCTCGAGGGCGTACTCGATTGCAGGCATGGTGAACTCGCCCACCCGGTTGCGGATCGTGACGTCGCGTTCCGGATCGCCGTCGAGGGCTGCGGGATCGACCGAGCCGATGAACGCCAGGGTGTCGGCGATGCGCCCGCGCGCGTCGGCAAAATCCGTGGCCGGGTCCTCAGGCAGCGCGGGCGCCTCGGTGCCCGACAGGAGCGCGATCGCCAGGCGGGCGTGGAAGCACGCCTGCTGGATCTGGCGCGACAGCGGGAACATGTCGTCCGCGAACTTTCGTTCCAGAAACGTGCCCTCGTCGAGCCCGTTCTCGGCGGCGAACTCCGCGCCGCGTCCCAGCACGAAGTCCAGGTTCGTGAGCATCTGGGTGTAAACCGGAACCGTGATCCGGTGCATTGAAATGGACATGGCGATCGTTCCTCGGTGTCGGGGGTCAGTCGAAGCTGAAGCCGATGGTGCGGCAGCGGAAATAGAGGCCGCCATCCTGGACGACGAGCGAGAGCATCATCTCGTCGCCTTCGTTGCGGTGCTCGTGGCGTTCCGCGGGCGGGGTGATCATCAGCGCGAAGGGGTGCCAGTCGAGGCGCTCGCCCTCGATCACGGAATGCACCCGGTCGGCCACGATCGGCAGTGTGAGCGCGACCGAATTGTGCCGGTGCGGGCGCTGATTTGATTGCGCGTCGAGCGAGTTGATCGCGATCTTGATCGTCGGGTGGATCGCCTGCTGGGCATCGAGTTTCTCGCTGGTCAGGTGCAGCGCGCGCCCCGAGGCGTTGGGGTCGGCGGCCTGGGCGTCGCGCGACAGGCTCATCTGGCGGCGAATCTCCGCCATCGGGTAACGCGCGGCCTGGGTCGGTGCGTCGGCGGGCGCCGGCGCGGCGAGCCCGTGATAGGCAAGTTCGGGTTCGTTCGTCACCTGCAGCAGGACCGCGCCTTCGGGGCCCGCTGTCAGCTCTGTTTCGCCGCCTCCGGGCAGCGCGAAGAAATCGGTGGTCGCGAAATCGAAGGCCTCGCCGGCCTTGTCCGCGCGGCCGCCGCCCGAGATCACGAAATAGAACTCGCCCGAGGCGGCAAACCGGCCGGTCAGCGTCTCGCCGGGGCGGATCGAGGCATAGCGTGCGAGCATCAGCGGCGTGGTGGCGGGCCCCGGAATGGCCATCTCCGTGGCGATGTCCAGCACGATCCAGCCGGTCGGTGCGTCGGCTGCCATTGCCCGGTCGCGCTCGTCCAGGAAGACGCGGCGCGGCACGGGTGCGCGCTTCACCTGGAAGATGTTCGCGGGGCTGTAGTAGCGCGCCCGGCGCGTGAACGCGTCCGCCGCATCTCCCGTACGGGTGTCCTTGGTCAGGCCGTCCATGCCGGTCCTCTCCCTGCTTGGTGCCCGCGAAGTCTAGTGCAAGCGGGCGGGTCCACCAATCGGCATCGCGAGAGCGTTTACCGGGCGCTTGACGATGGGCCTCCGTGCGCCTTCACTGGTTCACCGGAGCGGGGGAGTGGCGAACATGAGCAGTGCCGCGATGGTGGCGAGGGGCGAAGACCTTCTGGCGCGTGCCGAAACGCTGGTGCCGGCGTTCGCGGCGCGGGCGGAGGAAACCGAGGCCCTGCGCCGGCTGCCCGACGATTCTCTCGCCGACCTGAAGGCCGCGGGCCTTCACCGGATATGCCAGCCCGCGCGCTTCGGCGGCTCGGAAACGCCGCTGGACGAGGCCTGCAACATCATCGCGGCCCTCGCGCGCGGCTGCAGTTCCACCGGCTGGGTCACCGGCGTCTATACGGACCACCAGATGCTCGTCGGCATGTTCGACCGCAGGGCAGCGGACGATATCTGGGGCGAGGACCCCGACGCGCTGGTGTCCGCCGGATTCACGCCAAACGGCACCGCCGAGCCCGTCGAGGGCGGCTGGCGCATTGCGGGCCGGTGGAGCTGGTCGAGCGGCTGTGACCATGCCGACTGGCTGATCGTCGCAAGCATTCTCGCGACCGGGCCGGGCGGCGATATGGAGCCGAACTTCTGCCTGGTGCCGCGCGCCGAGGTGGAGATCGTTGACGACTGGAACGTCATGGGGATGGCCGGCACAGGCAGCAAGACGCTGCGCGTCGCGGACGCCTTCGTTCCCGTGCACCGGACCCTGCCGTTTCGGCTGGCCACCGCCGGCGGCAACGCGCGTGGCCAGACCGACACGCCGCCGCTCTACATGCTGCCGCACACGCCCTGTGTGCCGTTCATGCTCGTTTCACCATCGCTGGGCATTGCCGAGAGCGTGCTGGACGGCATCGTCGAACGCATGGCCGGGCGCAAGTCGCGCGGCGTGCCCGTGGCGGAATATCAGTCGCTTCAACTCCACATTGCCGAGGCGGCGGCGCAGATCGACACCGCGCGCCTGCTGGTCATGCGCGACACGAGCGAAGCCATGGCGCGGATGCGCCAGGGCGGCGACCTGACCATGTCCGAGCGCGCGCGGAACCGGCGCGATCACGCCTATGTGGTGCGCTTGTGCCGCGAGGCGGTGGCGCGGCTGTTCGCAACGCTGGGCGGGGCGGGAATCTTTCTCGGCGACGATATGCAGCGGAAGTTCCGCGATATCCATTCCATGAGCGGCCATTTCGCGCTCAACTGGGACATCTCCGGCACGGCCTTCGGGCGGGTCGCGCTGGGCCTCGACCCCGACACGCCCCTGATCTGACAGGCCTGTTCACCGACATGTTCTACGAAGACAAGACGACGCTGGAGATCGTCGCCCAGCTGATGATCGTCACCCTGTTCCTGGGGACGCTGGCGATCAACGCCACGACGAAGGTCAAGCAGCATGCCGACCGGATGACGGCCATGGGCATTCCCTTGCCCTATGCCACGCTGTGGGCGGGCTTCGCGATGCAGGCCGTCGGCGGGGCGATGGTGGCGATCGACTGGCACACGGATATCGGGGCGGCGATCCTGATCGTCTTCACCGTTTTTGCGAGCGCGATCTTCCACCGTTTCTGGACCATGGAAGACCCGCTGCGCCGCCACCTCCACCTG
>JAYPUG010000090.1:6999-7866 GCA_038133965.1 Rhodospirillaceae bacterium
GGCCTTCATCATCCGCGAACGCCTGCGGAAGATGGTCGTCGAGGACGGCCTCACGCTCGACGAGGTGAAGGCCGCACGGCCGGTCATCGGCTGGGAGGCCCGCTACGGACGGCCCGGCTGGACCGTCGACATGTTCATCGAAGCCGTCTACGACGAGTTCGTCGGGGAGCGTGGGCAATGAGGAGTATCCGGATCGGTCTCTGCCTGGCGGGCGCGCTGCTGCTGCTCGTCTGAAGGCGACCCCTAGCGGCCCTTCGCCATCTCCAGATACGTCGTGTCGATGTAGTGCTCGGGCCCGTGCAGGTCGTCGGGCGCCGGCCCGAAGGTGCGCCTGAGGTCGAGCACCGTCTCGATTCCGGGTAAGTCGAACGCGCCGTCGCGGCGCATCCCCGTCTTCTCGTCGAGATAGATGTCGAGCGCGCTGGTGGCCACCTCGCGCGACATCTGCGGCATGTTGGAGAGGATCGTGTCGATGGCCGATTCGCGGTTGGCCGAATCGTAGAGCCAGTCGAGGGATTCGAGCCAGGCGGCGATGAAGTTCGCCAGATCGTCGGCGTTTTCCCGGGCCCAGGCGACGCGCGCGCCGCCAACAAGACCCTGGTAGGAATCGAGCACGTCCGACGCCCGCGCGAGCACATGATGGCCCTTGGACGCGCCGAGAATCTCGAACGGCGTGACCTGCAGCGTTCCCTTCTGCTCGGGATGCTCCATCATCGCCTGCCAGCGCTGCAGGACGCCGCCCGTGGACATCCAGGTGATCTCGTCCTCGGGGATATCGTTCAGGGCCAGCATGCGGCGCAGCACGAAGGCGAAGCCGGTGGTCAGCGCGTCGGCGGTCAGGATCTGGCCGCGCAGATCGTCGAAGCT
>JAYPUG010000091.1:0-253 GCA_038133965.1 Rhodospirillaceae bacterium
GGCACGGTGGAATTCATCGTCGATGCATCCGAGGCGGGTGCGGACGGGCCGTTCTATTTCATGGAGATGAACACCCGCCTGCAGGTCGAACATCCGGTCACCGAATGCATTACCGGCCTCGACCTCGTCGCGTGGCAGCTCGACGTTGCGAACGGAGAGCCCCTGCCGGCTGCGCAGGAAGAGATCGCAATCAACGGCCACGCCATAGAGGCACGCCTTTATGCCGAAGATCCCGATCGTGACTTCCTGCCCT
>JAYPUG010000091.1:267-7786 GCA_038133965.1 Rhodospirillaceae bacterium
AGCAGGTCGGCGTTCGTGAGAGAGTGTGTGCAGCGCGTGATCGCGTTCGAGGCCCCTGACAGGGCGGGTATGCGTGTCGATACCGGCGTGCGCTCGGGCGACGACATTGCCGTTGCCTACGATCCCATGATCGCCAAGGTGATCGCCCACGGGGCCGACCGGGCCGCTGCGATAGAAACCCTCGACCGGGCACTGGCGCAGCTTGTCTGTGCCGGTCCGACCACGAACCAGGCCTTCCTGCGCCGCGCAGTGCGCCACCCGGCATTTGCAGCGGGCGAGATCGATACCGGTTTCATCGCACGCCACGCGGATGCGTTGACGGGTGGCAATACAGCCGGCTTTGGTGCCGCTCTCGTCGCGGCGGCGAAACACGTGCTGGACACCCGAGCCGGGAGCGCGCGGAACGAAGCTCTCCGGCGCGGCGAGGCGAATTCCCCCTGGGCGGCGACAGACGGCTGGCGCGCCAATCTGGCGGTGCGCGAACGACTGAGGTTCACCCGAGACGGGGAGGACCTGTTCGTAGACGTGTCGCGCGATGGAGACGGTGCGCGCTTCGCATTGCCCGAAGGGATGTCCGGAGCTGCCGGGCAAACCGGAGACTGGCAGGTCTTTTCCGACGGCGGCACGGTCGTTGCTGTTGCCGGTGGAACGCAACACCGCTTCGAGCGATACGATCCGGTGGCGAATGCGACCGGACGTGCCGGCGGCGGGGGACAGATGACCGCGCCCATGCCGGGCAGGATCGTGCGTGTTGCCGTCGCGCCTGGTGATCGGGTCAATGCCGGGCAGGTGCTCGTGGTGCTCGAAGCCATGAAGATGGAGCATTCCGTTACGGCCCATGCCGACGGTGTCGTCGCGGAACTCTTCCATGGCGAGGGAGACCAGGTGGCCGAGGGCACAGAGCTCCTGCGTATCGAAAGCGGAGAGGAATGACATGAGCCGTCCTGACCGGGTCGTGATCGTCGATGTTGGGCCGCGTGACGGGTTGCAGGCCGAACAAGGAACGATTGCGACGGAGACCAAGATCGAACTCATCGATAGGCTCTCGGCGGCGGGCGTTCCCGCGGTGGAGGCCGGGGCCTTCGTCTCGCCAAAGTGGGTTCCCCAGATGGCGGACACCGAGGCCGTGCTCGCGGGAATCTCCCGGCGGGCGGAAACAAGGTATCCGGTCCTGGTACCCAACATGAAAGGGCTCGAGCGCGCCATCGCGACTGGCGTGGATGAGATCGCCATCTTCGGCGCCGCCTCCGAGACTTTCTCGCAGAAGAACATCAACTGCTCGATCGACGAGAGTTTCGAGCGTTTCCGCCCGGTAGCCGAAGCCGCGCTTGCGGCGAACCTGCGCGTGCGTGGCTATATTTCCTGTGTTCTTGGCTGTCCCTACGAGGGCGATGTCGCCATTGCGAATGTCGTGCGTGTCGCACGCGAACTGGATGCAATGGGATGCTACGAGGTCAGCCTCGGTGACACGATCGGTGTCGGCACGCCGACGCGTGCGCGCGCCATGGTCGAAGCCGTTGCCGAATTTGTGCCGACGGAGCGCCTCGGGCTGCACTTCCACGATACCTATGGCCAGGCGTTGGCGAATATCCTCGCCTGTCTTGATGCGGGCGTGGTGACGATCGACGCGGCGGTTGCGGGCCTTGGCGGTTGTCCCTATGCACCCGGTGCGTCGGGAAATGTTGCGACCGAAGACGTGGTGTACATGCTCAACGGCATGGACATCGAGACGGGGATCGATCTCGACGCGCTTGTTGCAGCCGGGCAGTTCGTCTGCAGTTCATTGGGACGTGAACCGACGTCCAAGGCGGCACAGGCGATTGCCTCCAAATCGAGATAATCGCGACGATATTGCAGGCACGTAAACTTTCCGGAAACCATTTCTGACTAGTGTTTGGTCTGAACCGGAGACTTATCTCTCGTGCTGCCGGAAGACGGGGTCGGACGTGAGTTATCAGCTCGAACACCTGCGCATTCTCATTGTCGATGACAACTCGCACATCAGGCAGTTGTTGCGCACGATTCTTCATGCCGTCGGCATTCGCTCGATCGAGATCGCAGAGGATGGCGCCTTGGGGTTCGATGCGTTCTGCAAGATGGACTACGATATCGTCTTCACCGATTACGAGATGGAGCCGATCAGCGGCATCGATCTGGCTGACCTCATCCGCACGTCGCGCAAGAGTCCGAATCCCTACGTTCCGATCATCATGATTTCTGCGTATTCGGATCAGGCGCGGGTGCAGCACGCGCGCGATCATGGTGTGACGGAGTTTCTGGCCAAACCTTTCACCGTAGATGTTCTGGTGTCTCGCCTTGAGACGGTGATCGAAAATCCGCGGCCCTTCATTCGTACGGAGACCTACTTTGGTCCCGATCGCCGACGTTTCCAGGATCCGAAAGACAGCGGTCCGGAGCGGCGCAAGAGCGAGCTAGAGAAAGTGGATCTTTCGGTGCGTGACCTTTCGGAACAGCAGCGCCGCGCACTTGAGGCGAGTCGCGCGAACGCCGACGCCATCTCCGGGGACTAACCGTCTTTTAACCTTGCCGGTGCTAGTTTCTTCTTTGCACGGTTGACGACCGGCAGGATGGAGCAGCATGTCCGAACAAGCCCCCAATGGCGGCGCCTACCAGATCATCAATCCGCCCAACCTTCTGAAGGTGAAGCTGGGAAGCGGTGACTCGCCCGGGTTCGACACCGAGTCGATCCGCCGCGCTGAATCGGCTTTCGACAGCCTCGAGGAGGAGTTCGAGGATCGGGTGTCGGCCGAGTTGATGCGGCTCGTGAAGCTGGCAAGGGATATCGAGGAAGATCCGACCCGGTCAGCCAAGACCGTGCGCAGGGTCGCACGGGTCTGCCGAGAACTGATCGGGCAGGGCGAGAACTACGATTTCGAGCTGGTCACACAGATCGCCAAACGTCTTGTGGGCTACATCGAACGGATTGGCGATAACGATATTAATCCTCAGGTCCTGCGCGCACACGCGGATGCCCTGCGCGCCGTGTTCAAGAATGATGTCAAGGGATCGGGCGGAGAGGTCGGAATGGCGCTTCTTGTCTCGCTCGACAAACTGATCGAACGGATGGCGCCCTAGGGTCGCACCGGTTTTCCTGCGCGGACGGCGTGATATTCTGCCACCCATGTCCGTTCATCTCGTAAAGCTTGCTGTCGGTATCGAGACCATCGACCACCTGCGCGAGCGCCAGAAACAGCGTTATGAAGAGAGCAGGGCAGACGGGGCAAAACCCGTGCTGCGTATCCTGACGCGAAACACGCCGCGGCGTGCCGACGAACTCCTTGAGGACGACGGCTCTCTCTACTGGGTCGTGAAAGGCCGTATCCTCTTTCGCCAGCGCATAACGGCCGTATACCCGGCAACGGGCCGAGACGGCACGCCGCGCTGTGCAATTCACCTCGACCGCAAACTCGTGCGTGTGGAACCGCGGCGTTCGCGACCGTTTCAGGGCTGGCGTTACCTCGAAGCCGAAAATACCCCCGCGGATCTGGCGCCGGGGCGACAGGCCGAGCGTGAACCGCCGCCGGAAATGGCCGCGGAACTGCGGGAACTCGGTCTCATCTGATTTTGCTATTGAGAATTGTTCGCAACATGCTTTAATGCAGACCGTCTTCGAGAGGAATCGATGTACGTCTGCATTTGCAACGCGTTGCGGGAAAGCGAGATCCGGCGGGCCATCGCCGATGGCGCCGATACGCCCGACGATGTCTATGCGCGTCTGGACTGCGAACCGGAATGCGGCACCTGCAGCGACTACATCGACGGCATGATCCTCGCCCAGGCTCCGCTGGCCAAGGTCGAGGCGGCCTGAACGACCGGCTTGCGAGTGCGAGGCACTCTCACTAAGTCACTGATTTTTTTCGATTTAACTTCGCGGGCCGCGCTGCGAATCGCTATGATCGCGCGAATTTTCCCCGTACCGAGAGGCCATAATGGAACGCAGCGCCAAGGTCGTTGAAGCGCTCAACGGTATCCTCAAGAACGAGATGACAGCGATCAACCAGTACTTCCTGCATGCCCGCATGCTGAAGGACTGGGGGTTCGAGAAGCTGGGCGAGTACGAGTACAAGGAATCCGTGGACGAGATGAAGCACGCGGACGTGCTCATCGAACGCATCCTCTTCCTGAACGGCCTGCCCAACCTGCAGGATCTGCACCGACTGCGGATCGGCGAAAACGTGAAGGAGATGCTCGAGTGCGATCTCGCGCTCGAGGAGGCGGCCATCCCGGAGCTTCGCGAGGCCATCAAGCTTTGCGAGCAGGAAGCCGACTTCGTCAGCCGCGACCTGCTTTCCGACATCCTCGAAAACGAGGAAGAGCATCTCGACTATCTCGAAACCCAGCTCGAGCTGGTCTCGAAGATGGGGCTCGAGAACTACCTGCAATCGCAGGTCTGAGCCGTCCCGCCGTCAGTCTCCCGCGCCGGCCGTGGGCATACCTGGCGTGGGCGGTGGCGCAGGCGCGGCATAGTGTCCCGAGCGCGCGGTGGCCTGGCGGGTGCGCATGGCCCTGCTGAGCAGGATGACCGGCAGCACCCCGGCCAGCACGATGGTCAACGCCGATAGCGCGCTCAGCTCCAGCTGCTCGTCCGACGCGAACTGGAAGACGTGGGTCGCCAGCGTGTCGAAGTTGAAGGGCCGCAGGATCAGCGTTGCGGGCAATTCCTTCATCGTGTCCACGAATACAATCGTCGCGGCCGCCAGCATGCTGCCGCGAATGAGCGGCATGTGAATTCGCCACAGGGTCCGGCCCGGACCCGCGCCCAGAGAGCGCGCCGCCATGTCCATCGTCGGCCGGATCTTGCCCAAGCTCGCCTCGACGGCGCCGTAGCCCACTGCCAGGAAGCGGATCACATAGGCGAAGACGAGCGCAAAGATGGTTCCGCTCAGGATCAGGCCGGTCGAGACACCCAGATACTCACGCGCAAGGGCATCGATGGCGTTGTCGAGGCGCGCGAACGGGATCAGGACGCCTACGGCGAGGACGGCACCCGGGACGGCATAGCCGAGGAGTGAGAGACGCGTCAGGACGGCAAAGTGGCGTCCGGTTGCGAGCCGTCGGCCGTAGGCGAGAAACACGGCGACGGCCACCGCGGTGACGGCGGCCAGCGCGGCCAGCGTGAGGCTGTTGCGCGCGAAACCGAAGAACTCGGCGTTCCATGACTGATCGAAGAAGACGATGGCGTGGCGGGCCAGTACGCCCGCGGGAATCACGAAGCCGATCGCGATCGGGGTCGCACAGATCGCAACAGCGGCGGCGTTGCGCACGCCGGTCAGCCGGAACGGTGTTGCCGCCCGGTGGCGGGTCGTCGTGTTCTGGAAACCCCGTCCGCGCCGGCCGATCCGTTCGAACGCGACCAGGAGGACGACGAAACCGAGCATCACGAGCGCAATCTGTGCCGCGCCGCCCGCATTGCCCATGCCCAGCCAGACGTTGAACACCGACACCGTGAGCGTGTTCACGGCGAAGAAATCGACCGTTCCGAAATCCGCCAGGGTCTCCATCATCGCCAAAGCTATTCCGACGACGATGGCGGGCCTGGCGAGGGGAAGGGCGACGGTGAGGAAGCTTTGCCAGGGGCCGCGCCCGAGAGTGCTGCTCGCCTCGATGACGCCTACCGACTGTTCCTGGAACGCCGCGCTTGCCAGCAGATAGACGTAGGGGTAGAGCACGAAGGACATGACGAAGATCGCGCCGCCCATCGACCGGATGGCGGGGAACCAGTAGTCGCGTGTCGTCTGCCAGCCGAAGATGTCGCGAAGCAGGCTCTGGACCGGGCCGGCGAATTCGAGGATGTCGGTGTAAACAAAGGCGACGATGTAGGCAGGTACGGCGAGAGGCAGCAGCAGCGCCCACTCGAAGATGTGCCGGCCGCTGAACCGGCATGTGCTCGTCACCCATGCCGTCGCCGTGCCGATCACGAAGACGCCGATCCCGTTTCCCAGCATCAGCAGCAGCGTATTCCAGCTGTGGCGCGGCAACACCGTCGTGGCGAGGTGTGGCCAGATATTCTCGGTCGGGAAGAGTGCTAGCCACGCGATGGCGAGAACCGGCGCAGCGACGATGGCGGCAACCAGCGTGCCACCCAGAATCCATACGCGCCCCTGGGTGGGGCGCGTATGTGTCCGGGCCGCGCGTAGCGCCGTGTCCGTCATGGCAGGGTTCCGTTGCTGCGGCGCTGCTCTATTCGTTGTAGCCGACGCGATCGACCAGCTTCTGGGCCGCCGCCCGGTTCTCCGCGACGCGTTCGAGCGACAGGTCGTCGGGGTGCAGTTCGCCCATCGAGCGCAGCAGCCCCGCCTGGGGGACGCCGGCAAGGATCGGGTACTCGAAGTTCTGCTCGGCGTACATCTGTTGTGCGAGGTCGCTGGCGAGGAACTCCATGAGCTTCACGGCGTTCTCGCGATTTGGTGCAGCGGTCGTCATCGCCATGCCCGAAATGTTCACATGGGTTCCCCCGCCGCCGATCGTGGGGAAGACCGGATAGACGGACTGGGCCCAGGCGAACTGCTCTTCGTTCTGCAGCATCAGCCCGTAGTAGTAGTTGTTGCCGAGCGCGATATCGCACTCGCCCTCCATGATCGCCTTGACCTGGGCGCGGTCGTTGCCCTGAGGTTTCCGCGCCAGGTTCGACTTCACGCCGGCCAGCCATTCCTCCGCCTTTGCCTCGCCGTGATGGGCAATCATCGCGGCGGTGAGTGCCACCTGATAGACATGGTTGCCCGACCGGGTGCAGATGCGGCTCGCCCACTTCGGATCGGCCAGTTCCTCATAGGATTTCGGTGCTTCTTCCGGCGGTACCCTGTCGCGCGATGCGAAGATCAGGCGCGCTCTCTGGGTCAGCCCGTACCAGTGTCCGTCGCCCTGCCGGAAGGGCGCGGGTATCGCGCTGGTGAGGGCCTCGGTTTCGATGGGTTGGGTGACGCCGGCTTCCTGCGCCTCGCTCAAGCGGCCGATGTCCACCGTGAAGATGATGTCGGCCGGGCTGTTGCGGCCTTCCTGCTTCAGCCTTTCGACGAGCCCCTTCTGGGCAAACACGACATTCACCTTCACACCCGTCTGACGGGTGAAGGCCTCGAACATCGGCTGGATCAGGAACGGTTGGCGATAGGAATAGACATTCACTTCGCCTGCGTTCACGGCGGCCTGCTGTTCAGCGTTGGCCGGGGTGGTGGTTGCCGTGGCGATTGCGGCGATGGTGAGAGCCGCAGAACACAGGGTCGAGGCACGCATGGAGGACTCCGGATAGGCGTTGTGCGATTGAGAACCATTCTCAACGCGCTGCACATTACGTTCGTCACACTGACAATGCAAGTCGTTCTCATTTGCAGGAAACACACATTGATGCCGATCAATGCGCGTATTGATCGGCAGGGTGCCGCGATGGCGGTTCGGCGCGCGCTAGGGCGCGAGGAAACGCTCTTCCGCCATTCGGTCGGCAACGGTGTTCGTGGCCGCGCCTTCGGTATCGGCACGGTGGAAAATCTCGGTCAGGGTCTCA
>JAYPUG010000092.1:0-7755 GCA_038133965.1 Rhodospirillaceae bacterium
ACAAGGGAACGGACAACGAGCGCATCGGCCTCGACGAGGTGGCGCGCATCGGCTACTTCCGCTCCGACCTGGTGCCGAAGGGATATCAGCCGGAACTGATGGCGACGCGCCATTTCGTACCCCGCGAATACAACATTGCGTTCACCAACGGCATCCAGGCCTGTTACGTCGAGGTCGATCCCGAGACCGGCTTCCTCAAGCTGCTCGATTTCTGGGTCGTCGAGGATTGCGGCACGGTCATCAACCCGCAGCTGGTGGACGAACAGGTGCGCGGCGGCGTCATCCAGGGACTCGGCGGCGCGCTTCTAGAGGAGTGCCGCTACGACGATGCGGGCAACCTGGTGAACGCCAACATGGCGGACTACCTGGTGCCCATGGCCGGCGAGATGCCGGACATCCATGTCGGGCATGTCGAGACGCCGACGTCGGACTCCGAGCTCGGTGCGAAGGGCGCGGGCGAGGCCGGCACTGCGGGCGCACCCGGCGTGGTGATGAACGCGATCAACGACGCCATATCGCCGTTTGGCGCGCGCGTCGCGCATCAGCCCATCTCGCCGGAACGAATCCTGAAGGCGCTGGGCAAGTTCTGAACGAATCCGTTCTCCGGCGGGGCTAGGACGACTGGGCGCGCAGCGCCCAGATCGCAGCCATGAACAGCGCCTTGGCGCGGGGCAGGATCAGCAGGCACATCGCGATGAGGACCGGTACCAGGATCGCCGCCATTTCCCACGGCGAGAACAGGCCCGACTTCGACATCGCCACCAGGACCGGCGCCATCACGTGGCCGACGATCAGGATCGTCAGCCAGGGTGCGGCGTCGTCGGTGCGAATCTCGCTCCACGCTTCTGCGCATTCGGGGCATGCATCGACCTGCTTGAGATAGGCGCGAAACAGCGGTGCGCGCCCGCACCTCGGGCAACGCCCGCGCAAAGCACGCACCAGCGCCGTCCAGATGTTCCGTTTCTCGCCGCGATCCATCGTGTTCGTCCAGGGCCAGGCCATGCTCGGCGGATCGTATAGCACGACCGGCGTTCGACAGGTTCCTCCACGGGGGTTCATGACGATCCGTCTCAGGACTTTGGGATCGATGCGCGGTGGCCGAGAGCCCGTCCTGCGCGCTAGTCTGCGCCCTGTAACCGGGGGTGGAGCAGATGAGCGTCACGGAAGAAGGCAGCGTCCTCGACCGCGAGGACAGTTTCATCGGCAAGTCGGTGCCGCGTGCGAACGCGGCGCGGCTGGTTGCCGGCCAGGGCAGGTATGTCGATGACCTGTCGCTGCCGCGCATGGTGCACGTCGCCTATTACCGCTCGCCCTATGCGCACGCGCGGATCGTCTCGATCGACGACACCGCCGCCATGGCCTGCCCGGGCGTGATCCGGGTGATCACCGGCAACGAGATCGCCGAGGTCTGCACGCCGTGGGTCGGCACCCTCGCCCACTTCAAGGGCATGAAATCCGCACCGCAATACGCGATGGCGGTCGATCGCGCCTGCTGGCAGGGCGAGCCGGTCGCAGCGGTGGTCGCCAACAGCCGGGCAGAGGCGGAAGACGCCGTGCAGGTGCTCGAGGTGGCGTTCGAGGAGCTCCCGGTGCTAGCCGACCCGGAAGTGGCGCTGGACGACGACACCCTCGTCATGCATCCGGACCTGGGCGACAACCTGCTGTTCGAGATGAACCACGACATCGGAGATGCGGCCGAGGCCTTCGGCAAGGCCGCTGCCGTGGTCGAGCACACGATGCATTTCGGGCGCCACACCGGCGTGTGCCCCGAATCGCGCGCCCTGATCGCGGACTACCACTCCTCCGAGCATCGCCTGACGTCCTATCACTCCCACCAGGCCCCGCACATGATGCAGGACCTGTTCGCACGGCATCTCGGCATTCCGAACCAGAACGTGCGCATCGTCTGCGGCGATGTGGGCGGGGCCTACGGGATCAAGGGCCACACCTATCCCGACGAGATGGCGACGGCTGCGATCTCGATGATCATGAAGCGGCCGGTGAAGTTCATCGCCGACCGGATCGAATCCTTCCTGACCGACCTGCATTCGCGCGACCACCGCGCGCATGTCCGCGCCGCGTTCGCCGAGGACGGCAGGCTGCTGGGCATCGAGATGGACGACCTGACGGGGGTCGGGCCGTACTCGATGTACCCGCGTACCAGCGCGCTGGAAGCGCTGCAGGTCATCAACTATGTGGGCGCGCCCTACACCCACGAGAACTACAAGGCACGCTCGCGAGTGGTCTTCCAGAACAAGACGCCGATGAGCCAGTACCGGGCCGTGGGTCATCCGGTCGCCGTGGCGATCACCGAGACCCTGATGGAGGAGGGTGCGCGCGCGCTGGGAATGGATCCGGTGGACATCCGCCGGCGCAACCTGATGCCCGACGACAGCTATCCGCGCGATTTCATCACCGGCCTCAAGATGGAGGCGCTGTCCCACGAGGCGTCCCTCGACAAGCTCATGTCGATGTTCGACTACGACGCGTTCCGCAAGGAACAGGCCGAACTTCGCGCGCAGGGCGTCTATCGCGGCATCGGGTTCGCGGCGCTGGTCGAGATGACCAACCCGGGGCCCCACACTTATGGCCTGGGCGGTGCGCGGATATCGTCGCAGGACGGCGCGGCTGCGCGCATGGACTCGTCGGGCGCGGTGATCGTCCAGACCAGCATTACCGAACAGGGCCAGGGCTCCGAAGCGGTGATCCAGCAGGTCACGGCAAGCGCCTTCGGGGTCACGCCCGATAAGGTGAAGGTCATTTCCGGCGACACCGACAACGTGCCCGTCGGCTGGGGGGCGGGCGGCTCCGGCGGTGCGGGCATCGCCGGCGAGGCGGCGCTGCAGGCCGCCAAGGCGCTGCGCCACAACGTGCTCGAGGTTGCGGCGATCCTGCTGCAGACCGAGGCACAGACCCTCGATATCCGGGCCGGTATCGTGGTTGACCGCACGACGGGCGAGGAGCGCATGCCCCTCGAGGAAGTTGCGCGGGTGGCCTATTTCCGTCCCGACACGCTGCCCCAGGACTTCCAGTCCGAGATGATGGCGACCCGCCATTACATTCCGAAGAAATATCCCGTCGCGATGACGAACAGCTTCCAGGCGGTGACCGTCGAGGTCGATCCGGAAACCGGCACGGTCGAGCTGCTCAAGTTCTGGTGTGTCGAGGATTGCGGCAAGGTCATCAACCCGATGCTGGTGGACGAACAGGTGCGCGGTTCGATCGTCCAGGGCATCGGCGGCGTCCTCTACGAGGAGTGCCGCTACGACCGGGACGGAAACTTCCTGAACGCAAACATGGCCGACTACCTCGTGCCCATGGCGGGCGAGATGCCGGACATCGAAATCGGCCATGTCGAGACCCTGACGAAGGAGTCGGAGCTGGGCGCGAAGGGCGCGGGCGAGGCCGGAACGGCCGGGGCACCGGGCGCGATCCTGAACGCGATCAACGACGCGCTCAGCCCGTTCGACGCCAGGGTCTGGGCGCAGCCGGTGACGCCGGAACGGGTGCTCAAGGCACTCGGCAAGTACTAGGAGGCTCGCATGGCCGACGTGGAAATCATCAGCTCATCGACCTGTCCTTTTGCCCAGCGCACGCGCATGGCGCTGATCGAGAAGGGTATCGACTTCGATCTCACGGCGATCTCGCTGGACGACAAGCCTGACTGGTTCTTAGAGATCTCGCCTTACGGAAAGGTGCCGGTGCTGCGCCATGGCGGGAAGGTGATCTTCGAATCCGCCGTCATCAACGAATACCTGGAAGAGGTGTTTCCGGAGCGCCCTCTGATGCCGCGCGACCCCTACGGGCGCGCCCAGGCACGCATCTGGATCGACTTCGCCAACGTCCGGTTCGTGCCCCATGTCTATAAGCTGATGCTGGCACAGGATGCAGAGGGCCAGGCCTTCCAGGCCGAGCGGCTGACGAAGGCATTGCTGATGATGGAGCATGACGGTCTCGGCAGGCTTTCCGACGGGCCGTACTTTCTCGGTGACGATATCAGCCTCGTCGACCTGACCTTCCTGCCGCACATGCAGCGCCTCGGCGTGCTCGCGCACTACCGCGACTTCCACATTCCCGACGAGTGCGTTCTGGTGAAGGCTTGGCTCCAGCTCATGGGGCAGCGGCCCTCGGTCATGGAGGGCTCAGCGTCGCTCGACGTGCTGATCGAGAACTGGCGCAAGTACGCCGAGAACACCTCGACCGGCACGACGGCTGAGGACATGCGCGCGGCCTGACCATGCGTTTGCAGCAAAGGTGCTGTTCGGTGCGCATCGTTGTTGGCGGTTGCCGGCCTTGTTAGGGTCTTTCGCAACACCTTGAAACGAATCCGGACGGAGGTCCCATGGTCCATCTCAGGGAGATGCCCGAGCATCTGCGCGAGGCGCTCGTAAACCAGGAGTTGCCGGAGTACGGCGACACGCCCTGGACAACGCCCAAGCCGCTCGACGAATGCCGGGTGGCTTTGGTCTCGACGGCGGGCCTGCATCGCCGCGAGGATCCGCCTTTCACGCCGGGTGCCGGCGACTATCGGATCATCCCGGACGACCACGATATGGGCGACCTGGTGATGAGCCACCTGTCCACCAACTTCGACCGGAGCGGTTTCTACCAGGACGTCAACACGTCGTTCCCGGCCGACCGTCTGCACGAATTGGCGGACGAGGGGGTGATCGGTTCCGTCGCGAGCCGCCACTATTCGTTCATGGGCGCGACCCCGCCAACGGTGATGGAGCCGGTGGCCCGCGACCTGGCGAAGGTGCTCAAGGCCGACAATGTCGATGCGGTCGCCCTCGTCCCGGTCTGACCGCAATGCACGCGCGCCGTGAGCGGGCTGGCACATTATCTCGAGGAAGAAGGCATCCCGACGGTCGCGATCGCGCTGATCCGCAAGCATGCCGAGGAAATCAAGCCGCCGCGCGCGCTGGCGGTGCCGTTCGAGCTCGGTCGCCCGCTGGGTGCGCCGAACGAACCGGACTTCCAGCGCCGTGTCCTTCGCGAATTGCTCGAATTGCTCGAGCGTGAATCCGGTCCCGTGCTCGAGGACTTCCCCGACGACCCGCCGGGCGCGGATGTCGAGCAGGACGGCTGGGCGTGCCCGGTCAACTTCGCGCCGCCGGTCGAGGATGTGAGCGACGAGGATCTGCTGCGTCAGGCGCTCGAACAGGAGCTCGCGCTCCTGCGCCCTTGGTACGAGGAATCGAAGCAGAACCGCGGCGGGCGCACGAACTTCGGAGTGTCCGGAGCGGCACCCGAAGAGGCCATTGCCTACATCGCTCACGTTTTGATGGCGCGCGAGGAATCGGAGTCACCTTTCGACGGCGATCGGCCCGCCCATCTGGTGTTCAAACAGTGCGCAGACGACATGCGCTACTACTACATGGAATCGGCGATCGCGCGGCCGGACGGTCGCGCCAGCGACGTCGAGATCGGCAACTGGCTGTGGGGCGAGACGACCCTCGGGAAGGTGTTGGTCACCATCCGCGACTGGGCGATGGAGACCGAGCATCCGGGGTTCAAGGCGCTTGCGGTGACGGCCATGGTGCCGACCCATCAGCGCCACCGGACGCAGCACGGCTGACCCGGATTAGACTGCGTATTTGAGCCCGATATGCGGGCTCGCGCCTGCGCGCGCGACAGTGCGTCCGATGATCGCGGCGTCGGGGGCTGGTCCGGCGCGGAGTTCCGACAGGCAGGCCTCAGCATTGGCCGCGGGTATGCCGAACAGAAGGCCGCCCGCGGTCTGCGGGTCGAACACCAACGGCCAGACCGGATGTGCCAGCGGAGCAACCGCACCCGATGCCGCACCTTCGTTTCCCGGCCTGAGCGTGCTTTCGTGCCCGGCCGCGGAAAGTTCGAGTACGCCGTCGAGCACCGGAATCGCATCGAGATCGAGCGCGCCGTCCAGCCCGGACGCGGCCAGCATCTCCAGCAGGTGTCCCGCCAGTCCGAAGCCGGTCACGTCCGTGCCGGCCGAAACGCCATGGGCGCGCGCGACCGGGACACACGGTGCGAGTGAACGCAGCATCGATGTGAACGCCGCCTCGATCCAAGCGCCGTTCGCTTCCGCCCGCATGTCGGCGGCGAACAGCACGCCGGTGCCCAGCGGCTTGGTCAGGATCAGCACGTCGCCCTCGCCGAGACCTGATTTTCGGATCAGCGTCGCGGGGTCGGCATAGCCGTTGACGGTCAGGCCGAACGCCATCTCGGCGCCTTCGCCCGTGTGCCCGCCGGCGAGCACGGCTCCGGCGTTTGCCAGGGTCTCGACCGCGCCGGCGAGAAGCTGGTGGAGGTCGCCCGCCAGCTTGTCGTCCTCGCCATGAGGCAGCATCACGGCAGCGAGCGCGGAATGGGGTTCCGCGCCCATTGCGAAGATGTCGCCCAGGCAATGGTTCGCGGCGATGCGCGCGAACAGGTAGGGGTCGTCGATGAAGGCGCGGAACTGATCGACGGTCTGGATCAGCGCCTTGCCCGGTGGCGGGGTGAGGACGGCGGCGTCGTCGGGTGCATCGATCCCCTGGTCGAGTCCCTCGCGGGCCTGCGGCGGCAGCCGGCCGAGCGCGCGGTGTAGAACAGGCGCGGGCACCTTGGCGCCGCATCCGCCGCAGCGCATCGCCTCGATCACATCCGCTCTGCCGCTGCCGGCGTCCGCCGCCATGTCGGGCAGTTCCTGGTATTTGCGCATCCAGCGCCGGTCGATCCAGTCCTTCCAGCGCCACACCCAGCCGCCCTCGGCGGCGAAGGGGCCGCGCGCGGCGATGGCATGGGGATCGCCGGTGGTGATCAGCGCCAGTGTCTGGCGCTGGGGCCGGTAGGGCCGCAGGGCCTCGCCGCGTGCCGCGCGCCTCAGGTTCTCGGCCAGGCACGGGCCCATGCGCACGGCATAGACGCCGGCCTTGGGCAGGGCGTGGTTCTCCATGGCCGCGGCATCGCCGGCGGCGAACACGAGCGGGTGCGAGGTCGAGCGGAGATCGTCTGCGATGCGCACGAAACCCCCGTCGTCGAGCGCCAGGCCGCAGTCTGCGAGCCAGCGCGGAGGTCCGGCCGAAGTGACCAGGATCGTCGTGTCGCTCTCGACCGTCTGCCCGGACGCGAGCCGGACACCGTCGGGGGTGATCACGGCGATCGGGTCCGCGACGCGCACCTCGATGCCCCGCCGCGCAACCGCACGCTCGAGCCGCCGCCGCGCCGCCGCGTTGTAGGTGGGCAGCAGGGTCTGTGCGCCCTCGACGATGGCGAAGTGGATATCCTCGGGCCGCTTGCCGAGGTGGGCCGCATCGCCGCGAATCCTGTGTGTCAGCGCAAGGGTGAGTTCGACCCCACCCGCTCCACCGCCGGCGACGCAGACCCGGTAGGGGCCGTCATGGGCACGAATCCTGTCCGCGAGTCCGTGCCATGATTCGAGGAACCGGTCGATCGGCTTTACCGGGATTGCGTGTTCCGCACCCCCTATTCCGCGCGTGTCGGGGGTGGAACCCGTGTCGATGGAAACGAAATCGAACGAAACGGGCGGGCGACCGGCGATGTGTACTTCTTGCGCCGCGAGGTCCAGCCGCTCGGCGGGTGCATGGATCAGGCGCGCACCGGCAAAGGCGGCCAGCGGACGCAGGTCGATATGTGCCTCTGCACGGGAGTAGTTGCCGGCGATGTACCCGGGGATCATGCCGGAATAGGGCGTGAGCAGTTCGCGTGCGACGAGCGTCAGCCGTACGCCCGGCTCCGGCTTCATGCCGAACGACTTGAGCACCTCCACATGGC
>JAYPUG010000093.1:0-939 GCA_038133965.1 Rhodospirillaceae bacterium
ACCTCCGCTTCAACATGGACGTCACGGACCAGGACGTCACCGACGGACGGGGCCGTGGCTATTCGTTCCGTAACGACGAGGCGGAGATCCGGATCGACGCCAAGAACATTGCCGATAACGGCATTCAGTATGGCGTAACCTTCGAGCTTAACGCCAACAGCGACGACACGGCGGCCACCGATGAGGCTTATATCTACATGGACAGCGATTCTTGGGGCCGCATCGAGATGGGCAATCAAGACGGAGCCTTTGACCGCATGCATGTCGAGGGCGACAATGTGCTTGTCGGGCGCGCGGGAGCGGACGGCGATGTCGGCGACACCTTCGCGTTCGGTGCGGGTGGCGCCGTAGACGCCACGGGTCCGGATCAGACCAGCGACTCGACCAAGCTCATCTACTTCTCGCCGCGCTTCGGCGGATTCCAGATCGGCGCCTCATGGACGCCCGACTCCGGCGCGAACGGCGCAACGGCAAGCGCCGACAACGACGGCAGTTTCGAGAACGTTCTCGGGATCGCCGCCAACTGGGAAGGCAGGTTCGACGACGTGAAGGTGGTGATCAGCGTCGGTGGCGAATTCGGCGACAGCGAAGACGGAAACGGCGCCGAAGACGAGGACCTGGAGACCGTCGGTGTCGGTGCGACCGTTGAGTTCGGCGCTTTCGCGGTCGGCGCTGGCTATGTTGATTTCGCCGAGGCCGGACAGACCCAGGCCAACACCCTGCTCGGCGAAGACTCCGGCGAGTACTACATGCTCGGCGCGGCTTACAGGAGTGGAGACTGGGGCGTCAGTCTCGGCTGGTTCGACAGCTCGAAGTCGCAGCCGACCGGCAGCGGCGGCGATACCGACGTGCAGATCATCTCGCTGGATGTTGCCTATAAGGTCGCGCCAGGGTGGGACCTGATGCTGTCTGCAAACGCTGTCGAGTTGGACAACATGA
>JAYPUG010000093.1:949-7752 GCA_038133965.1 Rhodospirillaceae bacterium
GTTCATTAGATATTCGAAAAATAAAAAAAAGTTGCTGCCCGTTCGCCGCCGCATTCGGTTTGTAGGGCGCCGTTTTCTGTTCCGTCGGACATCCCGACTACCGCATAAGCCCACTTATGACCAACAAACAGGCTGGTTGCTCACCAAATATGCAGTTGAATCATCAACTTGTTGCGTAATCGCAACAACCGCGAATCTTTCGTCGCGGGAAACACGGCTATCAATTGCCAGAACCAAACACATACCTAGGATGGGCGTGCTTCCAGCTGCCCGTTTAAGAAAAATTAACCATCCCAACGTTATTGGAAGCTTAGTTAATCGAGTTCGCCTCGCGGGCAGGAGTCCGGCGAATCATTGTTGAACCCGTCTCCGCAACGCCTCGGAGGCAAACTGTTGGGAAACTACAAATGACGACAAAGAACCTTCTGCTGGGCACCAGTGCGCTCGCGGCAAGCATCGCCTTGGCCCTGCCTGCCACGGCGCAGAGTGTGGGCGCCCGCGATACCATGACCGTCAGCCTGAGTGGCAACCTCCGCTTCAACATGGACGTCACGGACCAGGACGTCACCGACGGACGGGGCCGCGGCTACTCGTTCCGCAACGACGAGGCGGAAATCCGCATCGATGCCAAGAACACTGCCGATAATGGCATCGAGTACGGCGTGACCTTCGTAGTCAACGCAAACAGCGACGATACGGCTGCCACTGACGAGACGTGGATGTTCATCGACAGCGCCCACTGGGGCCGCATCGAGATGGGCGACCAGGACGATGCGACCGATCGCATGTATGTAGAGGGCGACGACGTCCTCGTGGGTCGCGCCGGCCCCGACGGCGATGTGGGTGACACGTTTGCCTTCGGCACCGGCGGCGCCGTGTCGGCCACGGGAAACACGCAGACAGGCGATGCCACCAAGGTCATCTACTTCTCGCCGCGCTTCAGCGGGTTTCAGGTCGGTGCGTCGTGGACGCCTGATTCGGGCGCCAGCGGCGCAGCAGCCAGCACCGACAATGATGGTGACTTCGAGAATGTCCTCGGTCTTGCCGCCAACTGGGAAGGCAAGTTCGATGATGTTTCCGTCGTGTTTAGCCTGACTGGCGAATTCGGCGACAGTGAAACCGCAGCAGGTGCCGAGGATGGCGACCTCGAAACCATCTCGGTCGGCGGCACCGTCTCCTTCGGCGCCTTCGCGTTCGGCGCCGGGTATGTGGACTTTGCGGAAGCCGGCATTACCCAGGCCAACCAGGCCCTGGGCGAAGATGCGGGCGAGTACTACGTGCTCGGCGGCTCCTACAAATCCGGACCATGGGGTGTCAGTCTCGCCTGGTTCGACAGCTCGAAGTCCCAGCCGACCGGCAGCGGCGGCGATACCGAAGTCCAGATCATTTCGCTCGACATCGCTTATGCGGTGGCCCCGGGCTGGGATCTGATGCTTTCGGCGAATGCCGTTGAGGCCGACAACATCAACGCCACGGCGACCGAGGTGAACAACAGCGGCAGCGTGATCATCATCTCCAACGAGTTCACCTTCTAGGACTCGTCGAAACAGGGTTTGCAGTCTCTGGAACGGCGCCCCCTTTGCGGGGCGCCGTTTTCTATTCCTCCCCGAACTTCTCCGAGACGAGGGCCTCCAACGCATCGAGGGCGGCGCGTGCCTCGGGACCACGGGCAAGAATCTCGATCCGCGTCCCCTTGGCTGCGGCGAGCATCATCAGGCCCATGATCGATGTCGCCGACACGCTGGCGCCGTCCTTTGCCACCTCGATCTCGGCATCGAAGGTCTCCGCCAGCCTGACGAACTTCGCAGCCGCGCGCGCATGCAGCCCGCGCACATTGGCGATCTCGACCGTGCGTGCATGGTCCGGCGCGTCCATCCCGGAATCAGCCGTCCTTCTGGCCCAGCAGGGCCGAAGCCACGTTGATGTACTTGCGCCCAGCCTCCTGTGCGGCCTCGACCAGCTCGTCCAGGGGCAGGTCCGCGCGCGCGCGCGCAAGCTTGATCAGCATCGGCAGGTTCAGCCCCGCGATCACCTCGACCGGGCCGCCGTCCCCGTGCACATCCATGATCGAGATCGCGAGGTTCGACGGTGTGCCGCCGAACATGTCGGTCAGGACAATGACGCCGCTGCCGTCCCCGACCCCCGTCACGGCCTCAACGATATCGTTGCGGCGCGCCTCCATGTCGTCATCGGCACCGATCGAGATCGTCTGCAACGCATCCTGCGGTCCGACGACATGCTCGAGCGCCGCGCGAAACTCGTCCGCCAGTCGGCCGTGTGTGACCAGAACCAGGCCGATCATGGCCGTTCCCCCTCGCCTTCCGCGTCGAACGGCAGTTCGCGGTGGCGCAAGTCCACCCGCGCCGTCCGATCCGTAAACCATTCCCCGAGCTTTTCGGCGACAAAGACCGAGCGGTGGCGCCCGCCGGTGCAGCCTACGGCGATTGTGAGGTAGCTTTTCCCCTCCTCGTTGAAGCGGGGCAAAAGCAGATCCAGCAAGCCGGTCAGCCGTTCGAAGAAGGCCTCGAAATCGGGATCGGCGGCGACATAGGCACCGACATCGGGATCACGGCCAGTCAACGGGCGAAGCTCGGGCACGTAGTGCGGATTGCGCAGGAACCGGACGTCGAAGACCATGTCGGCGTCGCGCGGCACGCCGTTGCGGAAGGAGAAGGAGCTCACCAGGACGTTGGCCTCGCGCGCGCCATCCCCGACAACCCGTCCACGCAGGAGACGCGCAAACTCGTGGATGTTGGTCTGGCTCGTATCGACCACGATGTCCGCCATCTCGCGCAGGGGCGACAACAGCCGCCGCTCGGCGACAATGCCGTCGGCCAGCGGGCGGTCGCTCGCCATCGGATGGACGCGCCGCGTCTCGGTATAGCGCCGCTCGATCACGTCGTTGGCGCAGTCGAGGAACACAACCTCGATCGGCCCCGCTCCGCGCAGGTCATCGATCTCGCGCGCAAAGGCCTCGGCCGCAAAATCGCGGGTGCGCACATCGACACCGATCGCCAGCCCCCGCCCCGGAGCGGGGCCCTGCCGCACGAGCGTATTCAGCAGGCGCATGGGGAGGTTATCGACCGCCTCGCAGTTCATGTCTTCCAGGACCTTGAGCGCGGTCGAACGCCCGGCCCCCGAAAGCCCGGTGACCACGAACACGCGGCCGGCAAGCGAGGGCGCGGGATCTTCCCCGGCTTTGTCGTGGGCAACGTCGGTCATGGCGAGAACCCGTTCATTCGCACAGGCCGACTATATCGCGTGCGGCAGCGTCCGCGCCAAGGCGAACCTTCGCGGCGGCCGAACTTTCGAACGGTGCGACCCGCATGCGCGCGACGGTCACCCCATCCAGTTTTTCGAACTCCCGTTCGGGCATCCGCGCCACCTCGCCCGGCGCGACCAGATCGCACACGAGGCACACCCGGACCGAACCGAGCGCCGCCACCTCGACGATACCGAGTCCGCGCACCTCGAGCAGGCCCGACAACGCGGCCGGGGCACGGGCTTCGAGCGCACCTGCGACGGCCGAGAGTTCCGTCTGGTCGTCCGCGACGAGGCGCGCGCCCGCATCGATCAGCCGAAGCGCGAGGTCGGATTTGCCCGCACCCGAAGGACCGCGAAGCAAAACCCCGCGCCAGCCGTCCATGCCGTCGGGCAGGGCCACGCAGGTCGCGTGCACGCGGTTCATGCGCGAGGCCGCGGCAGCGCCTTGCGTGCTGTCGCCAGGTGGGAGGGCCGGTACATCGCGGTCATGCTATATCAGCGTGCGGTTCCCGCGCGACCGGCGTTTCATGCCCCACAGCCGCGTTGACGCCGCTGGAAGGCGCGACGTATTAGGTTCGACCGCATATGGGGGAGCCGGCAGGTCGATGGCCGAAGACCGGGAAAGATCAGGAAAACGCACGGGCGGCAGCGGGCGCAGGAACCGGCTGAAGCGCGCGCCCGGACGCCCGCTCTACGCCCAGGTCGAGGAGATCATCCGGCGGCGGCTGATCGAGAATTTCTGGAAGCCCGGCGATGCGCTGCCCAGCGAGTTCGAACTGGCGCGCGAGCTTTCGGTCAGTCAGGGCACGGTGCGCAAGGCCCTCAACGACATGGTTGCGGAAAACCTGCTCGAACGGCGGCAGGGGCTCGGGACATTCGTCTCCGAGCACACGGAACGGCGCGCACTCTTCCTCTACTTCAACCTGATCGGACGGGACGGGTCGCGCACCATGCCGACGAGCCGCGTCATCGCGAGCGAGCACCGGGCCGCCACCGAGACCGAACGCGACCGCCTGCAGATCGCCCGCGGCGAGGAGGTGATCGCGCTCCACCGGGTCCGTTCGCTCGACGGCGCGCCCGTGATCGTCGAACGGCTGACCCTGCCGCGCACCCTGTTTCCGGACCTGGACGCCGAAGCGCGGCTGCCGGAGAATCTCTACCGGATCTATCAGAGCAAATACGGGATCACGATCGCCAAGGCGACGGAATCGGTGCGCGCGACGGCCGCCGAACCACTCGAAGCGCAGCTGCTCGGCATCCTGCCCGATGCGCCGCTTCTCGAAATCGACAGGATCGCGCTGACAATCGACGAACGCCCCGTCGAGTGGCGCGTCAGCCGCTGCAACACCACTGACCACACCTACGTCGCCCAGCGCGGATAGCGCGGGGCATCGCCATCGGGGAGAACGAGAATGGACAAGCCGACAGTCGGCGTCATCGGCCTTGGGAACATGGGCCGCGGCATCGCCGAAAACTTTGCCAGGGCCGGGCATGCAACGGCCGTCTGGGACATCAGCGAGGAAGCACGGAACCGCCTCGCCGGCGCCGATAACATATCGGTCGCCGACCCCGGTGAGATGGCCGCGGCCGGCGCGATGATGGTCTATGTCGTGCCCGCCACACCCGAGATCGAGGAATCCTTCGAAGGCCAGGACGGCGTGCTTGCACGTGCCGCACCGGGCACGGTGGTGTTCGACTTCACCACCTCCTACCCGGAAGACACAAAGCGCCTCGCCGCGCGCGCCGCGGACGCCGGCATCACCTACCTCGACGCGGCCATGAGCGGCGGCGCGACCGGTGCGGACGCCGGCACGCTGACCCTGATGATCGGGGGCGACGAGGCGACCTTCGAAGCCTGCCGGGGCCGGCTCGATGCCATTGCCGACAACCTCTTCTACCTGGGCGATGTCGGCGCAGGGCACACCATGAAGCTGATCCACAACATGGTCACCCACGCGATCTTCCTGACGACCTGCGAAGCGGGCCGCATGGCCGAGCGTGCGGGCCTGAAGCTTTCAGACATGATCGAGGTCTTCAACAACTCGAACGCCCGCAGCTATGCCAGCCAGGCGCGGTTCCCGCGCCACATCCTGTCGGGCAAGTGGGATGCGCGCTCACGCGTCTATAACCTCAACAAGGACCTGGCCATGGCCGTGCGGATGGCCGGGGAACTCGGCATGGATGCACGCTATGCAAAGGAGACGAGCGCGTTCCTGGGCAAGGCGATCGAACGCGGCATGGCCGAGGACGACTACAGTCTGCTCTACAAGGTGTTCGACGAAATCCGCGAGTCGGAACAGGACTAGGCGGTCGGCAGATACTCGAACAGCTCGTCGCGGTGCCGGGCGACCGTTTCCTCGACGACCGGCTGAACAGACGCGGCAAACGCCGCACGCTCGTCTTCGGTGAGTTCGGCCACCTCGTTGTTCGAGGTGTCGTACTTCTCGAGGATCACGCCCTCCTCGGCATCGGCGAACGAACGCTGGGCCGCCGTCGCGGCCTCAAGGGCCGCCGCGACCGCACCGCGCACCTCGTCGGACCATCCGTCCCACGCAGCCTTGTGGCACAGCACAACGCTGGGCCCGAAGAAGTGGCGCGAGAGCGTGATCCAGCGGTGATGCTTGTAGAAGCCGAAGTTGAAGGTGTTCGCGAGCGCGTTCTCCTGCGCATCGACCTGGCCGCTCTCGACCGCCGCCGCCAGGTCCTTGACGTCGGTGAAGACGGGCTCGAAGCCGAGCCGGGAGAAAGTGCGGGTGTAGATCTCGCTCTTCAGCGTGCGGATGGTCAGGCCCGCGCAATCCTCGGGCCGGCGAATGGCACGCACGCCGTTCGAGAAGTGGCGGAAGCCGTTGTCCCACCAGGCGACAACACGGTAGTCCGCCACCTCGGCGACCCGTTCGGCAAGGTAGGAACAGAGCGGTCCGTCCAGCATGGCGTGGGCCTGGGCGCGGTCGCGCACCGAGAACGGCAGGTCGAGCAGCTCGAACTCGGGCACCCACTGGCCAAGGTAGCTGGACGCGAAGTAGCAGAACGTCATCTCGCCGGACGACACCATGTCGAGCAGCGCCGTCGCGGGATGACCCAGGTCCATCACGTTGAGCGTGTGTGCGAAGGAAACGTCGTCGCCGAGGGTCTCCGACAGGTTTTCGCCGAACACGGTCACGGCACGATTGTGGACGGAGGTCGGACCCTGGTAGCCGCCGAAACGGATGCCGATGCTGGACATGTCGCAGTCTCCTGTTCGGCCGGCGGCCGGACGCAGGCCTATCGCGCCGTCATTTCGGGATCGCCCTCCGCGATCAGGCCGTCGCGCACCTTGGGCATGGTCACGGCGATGTCGGTCACGGGCAGGCCGTGGGTCGGCGCGATGACCGTCACGCCCAGCTCGTCCATCAGCGCCTCGAGCTTGTCGACGTAGATGTTCATGTCGGTGGTCGTGGTCCAGTAGAGCGCGCGTTCGGCAAACACCGCCAGCACGTCCTCGAGGTCGAGCGACGTCGCCTCCTCGGCCACCAGCCCGCAATGGCCGTCCCAGTGAT
>JAYPUG010000094.1:0-4657 GCA_038133965.1 Rhodospirillaceae bacterium
GGCGCCACCAGCGCGCGGAACAGGCTGCCGGCGGGAACCTCGCCGGCCCGCGCGAGCTGCCAGACCGCGAAGGTGAGTGCGGTCAGGATGCCGAAGGCGGCCGCGACCGCAAGCGGCAGCGCGTGGAAACCCGACGCGATACGGATGGGCAGCACGGCGGCAAGCAGGTCTGCCGTCAGCACGGGCAGGATCGCGCCCACGGCGAGCCCGGCTGCGGTGCCGACCGTGGCAAGCGCCAGGACCTGCAGCAGGTAGATCCGGAAGATCAGGCCGCGGCTCGCGCCCAGGCACTTGAGCGTCGCGATGGTGCCCGTCCGGGCGTCGAGCCATGCGCGCACGGCGTTGGCGACCCCGACGCCGCCGACCAGCAGCGCGGTCAGTCCAACGAAGGACAGGAAGAGCGTTACCCGGCCGATAAGCCGGGTCAGCCGGGGCGAGGATTCGTCGAGGGTGCGGATGCGCCAGCCCGCATCGGGGAAACCCTCGCGCACGGCGGCGATGAAGCCTGCCGGGGTCGCGGTCTCCGGCAGGCGCACCCGGTACTTGTAGCGGATCAGGCTGCCGGGCTGGACGAGCTCGGTGTCCGCGAGTGCGTCCCCGGCGATCATCACCCGGGGGCCCAGTGCGAAAAGGCCGGACCCGCCGATCCGGTCGGGCTCGTGGCGGATGATGGCGCGCACCGCGAACCGCGTCTCGCCGATCCGGATCGTGTCGCCAGTGCCGATATCCAGCCGGGTCGCCAGCTCGGGCGCGACCGCCGCGCCCCACAGCCCGTCGCGCCGGCCGAGCAGTGTCGTCCGGTCGAGCGGCGGATCCGTCAGGAGCTCTCCATACAGCGGATAGGAGTCCGCGACAGTCTTGAGTTCGACCAGCGACCGGCCGGCGGCGGCGTTCTCCGCGCGGGACATTGCCCGCATCTCCGCGCTCGCTGCCACCCGGCCCAGCGCGGCGATGCCCTGTTGCTCGTCGGGTGTTGCGGGCCGGTGGACGAGTTCGACCAGCACGTCGCCGCCAAGAATTTCGCGTGCGTCCGACGCGATGCTGTCCTCGAGCATGGCGCGGGTTGAGCCGACGGCGGCGATGGCCGCCACGCCGAGCGCCAGGCAGGCGAGGAAGATGCGAAAGCCCTTCAGCCCGCCACGGAGTTCGCGCCGTGCGAGCCGGGCCGCCAGCGGCCAGGTGGCGGGTGTGCCGCTCATCGGAAGGTCAGGTGCCGTCGATCCGGCCGTCGCGCAGCCGGACGATCCGGTCGCAGCGTTCGGCGATCGCCGGGTCGTGCGTGATCAGCATCAGGGTCGTGCTGTTGCGCCGGGCAAGATCGAAGAGGAGTTCGACGATCGCCTGTCCGGTCTCTTCGTCGAGGTTTCCGGTGGGCTCGTCGGCAAGCAGCAGGTCGGGGCCGGGCGCGAAGGCGCGCGCGATGGCGACCCGCTGCTGTTCGCCGCCCGAAAGCTGCGCGGGATAGTGCTCGAGCCGGTGCGCGAGCCCGACCGCCTCGAGGCTGGCGCGTGCGGCGTCGAATGCGTCCGGCCGGCCGGCGAACTCGAGGGGCACCGCCACGTTCTCGAGCGCCGACATGGTGGGGATCAGGTGGAAGGCCTGGAAGACGATGCCCATCCGGTCGCGCCGGAACCGGGCCAGCGCATCCTCGTCGAGGGCCGCCAGGTCCGCGCCCGCGACCCTCACCGATCCGTCGCTGAGGCGTTCGAGACCGGCCATGACCATCATCAGGGTCGATTTGCCCGATCCCGACGGACCCACGACACCGATGGTCTCTCCCGCCTCGACCGAGAGGTCGATGCCACGAAGGATATTGACCTCGCCGCCCGCACTCGCCAAATGGAGGTAAGCGCCACGCAACTCAATCATCGGTTGCCGGTCGGCCGCGGCCGTATCCCGGGTGGGCGTGTCCGTCATGTCGTCCATGAAGATTCCGAACCGTTCGATGCCGCCGTCAGACACTTGTACATATGGCCGCGGGGGCCGGATCATCAATCCCGCACGTGTATTTGCCCGCAGCCTCGCTGCAGGCGTCTTCGGCGCCGCGCTGCTTGCCACAGCACCGGTCATGGCCGCCGGCGAGAGCGTGATCCTCGCCTTCGGCGACAGCCTGACTGCGGGTTTCGGACTGTCTGCCCGCGATGCCTTTCCCGAACAGCTTGCGCGGGCGCTCCACACGGCGGGCGTTGACGCAACCGTGATCAATTCCGGCGTGTCGGGTGACACGACGGCCGGCGGGCGCGCCCCCCACGACTGGTCGTTGCCCGAGAAGGTCGATCTGGTGATCGTCGAGCTGGGTGCGAATGACGGCCTCAGGGGGATCGAGCCGGCCGAGACGGAAGCTAACCTGGACGCGATCCTCGCGGCGCTCGACGCGCGCGAGATACCCGTTCTTCTGGCAGGCATGCTTGCGCCGCCCAACCTCGGGCGCGAGTATGCGAATGCATTCGACACAATCTTTCCGCGGCTCGCGGCCAGGCACGACGTGGCGTTCTATCCGTTCTTTCTCGAAGGCGTCGCCGCGGACGCGGCCCTCAACCAGCCCGACGGCATCCACCCGAATGCCGCTGGCGTGGCGCGGATCGTCGCGCGGATCACGCCCCATGTGATCCGGGCACTCGAACAGGGCGGTGGCGCGCAATGAGCCGGTTTTCCTTTGCGCATGCGGGCGTCCTGCCCGACGGCCCGGTCACGGCCTGGCAGGGCTGGGAGGATCTTGCGCGGCGCTGCCTCGACGGGTTCGATGCACCCACCGGCGGCCTCGGCCTGGTCTATGTGACGGAGGCGCTGGTAGGAGATGTCGCCGACATCGTAGCCTGCTTGCGCAGCGAAACCGCACTCGACGACTGGGTCGGCGCGGTTGCCCCGGCCATCTGCGCCAGCGGCGTCGAGTATTTCGACACGCCCGCCATGGCGGTCATGGCCATCGACCTGCCGGCGTCGGACTGGACGACGTTCACCACGGGCGACCTTTCGGATGCGGCCGCAGGCGGGCCGGGCTTCGCCATCGTCCACGGCGATCCGCGCCGGCGTGGCGTGGTCGAGGCGGTGCCGGAACTGTCGCACGCGACGAGTGCCTATCTGGTGGGCGGCCTGGCGAGCGGGAATGCGGATGCGCCGCTCATCGGGCGCGGGACCGACGGCCAGGGCATCGCGGGGGTCATCTTCGACGCGGCGGTACCGGTGGCGACGGGACTGACCCAGGGGTGCTCGCCGATCGGGCCGGTGCACACGATCACACGCATGCAGGACGAACTGGTTGCCGAGCTGGACGGCCGCAATGCGCTGGATGTGCTGAAGGAGGATGTGGGCGAACTGCTGGCGCGCGATCTGCGCCGGCTGGCCGGCTACGTGCACGCCGCCGTTCCCGTGTCCGGCTCGGATACGGCCGACTATCTGGTGCGCAACCTGATGGGCATGGACGTGCCGCATGGCTGGATCGCCGTGGCCGACGACCTTTCGACGGGCGACCGGCTGAAGTTCGTGCGCCGCGACGCGGCCAGCGCCGTCGAGGACATGCGCCGGATGCTCGATGATCTCAAGCGGCGCGCAGGGGACCGCGTGCGGGGCGCGGTCTATCACAGCTGCATCGCGCGCGGCCCGAACCAGTTCGGCCCCGGCGCTCAGGAGCTCTCGATGGTTGCCGACGCCCTGGGCGACGTACCGGTCATCGGCTTCTTCGGGAACGGAGAGATCTCGAACGACCGCCTCTACACCTACACCGGCGTGCTCAGCCTTTTCCTGGAAGGGGACTCCCCAGGGGAATGATCCGTCTCTTCGTCGCGCTCGAGATTCCGGAAGGTCTGGCGCTTCGCCTCTCCGGTCTGCGCGGACAGGTCCCGGGCGCGCGCTGGGTGCCGCCGGAAAACATGCACCTGACCCTGCGGTTTGCGGGCGAGGTGGACGAGGGCCGTGCGGGCGATCTGGATGCGGAACTGGCGCGGGTCGGGGCACAGCCCTTCGATGTCAGCCTATCGGGGGTTGGACATTTTGCGTCGCGGGACAGGGTGCGTGCGCTTTGGGCCGGGGTCGAGCATTCCGACGCGCTCGAACGCCTGCAGGCGAAAATCGAGGGGGCGTGCGTGCGCGCAGGCCTGGCACCCGAAGGGCGCAGGTTCCATCCGCACGTCACCCTGGCGCGCTGCCGAGATACGCGAACGGGACGCATCGAGGGGTTCATCGCCGAACACGCGGCCTTTGCCGCGCCGCCCTTTGCGGTCGAACGGTTCGTCCTCTTCTCCTCGCAGCTGGGCCGCAGCGGTCCGCTCTATACCGCGGAGGCGGAGTATCCGCTGGCCGGATGACGCGCCATTGATCCGGCATGGGCGTGCTGGTTAGGCTGGCCTCACCTTCAACACCGCGTGGGTTCTTCCGGATGCAGGTTCTCGAACATGTTTCGCCGACCGATTCCATCGTCATTCTGACGGGTGCCGGAATATCACAGGAATCGGGTCTCCACACCTTTCGCGACCCCGACGGGATCTGGGCGAAGCACCGCATCGAGGATGTGGCCACGCCGGAAGCGTTTGCCCGCTCGCCGGGCACGGTTCTCGACTTCTACAATGTGCGCCGCGCGCAGATGGGCGACGCGGACGTGCAGCCGAACGCGGCCCACAAGGCGCTGGCGGAATTTGAAGCTGCCTTCAAGGGCGACTTT
>JAYPUG010000094.1:4667-7722 GCA_038133965.1 Rhodospirillaceae bacterium
AACGGATCTGGCCCGGCGGTGTGCTGGTGGTGACCCAGAATATCGACGACCTCCACGAACGCGGCGGGACGACGAACCTGGTGCACATGCATGGCGAGCTGTCGAAGACCCGTTGCAACGATTGCGAAGCGATCCTCGACGGCTACGGCGACCTTCGGACCGATATGATCTGCCCAAATTGCGAGGCAACGGGCACGCTGCGCCCGCACGTCGTGTGGTTCGGCGAGATGCCGCTCGAGATGGATCGCATCTATGCCGCGCTTTCGACCTGCGGCCTGTTCGTTTCCATCGGGACATCCGGCAACGTCTATCCCGCCGCCGGTTTCGTCCAGGAGGCGCGCTCCCACGGCGCGCACACCATTGAACTGAACCTCGAGGAATCGCTCGGCGCGAGCCTGTTCCACGAGGCGCGCTACGGACCGGCGACCGAGATCGTCACGGGGTTCGTGGACGAACTGGCCGCGCGCGCGGCCGCATCGGGCGATCCGGCACGTGGCGCGGGCAACGCCTGAAACCCAGCTCGATCGCATCCTGAACGAGGCGCGCGCCTGCACGGCATGCGCCGCGCACCTTCCGCTGGGCCCGCGGCCTCTCGTGCGCGCGGGGGCGACGGCGCGCATCCTGATCGTCAGCCAGGCGCCGGGCACCAAGGCGCATGAAAGCGACCTGTCGTTCAACGACCCGTCGGGCGACCGGTTGCGTGGCTGGCTCGGGGTCGATCGCGAGACCTTCTATGACGCGGATCGCATCGCCATCGTGCCGATGGGGTTCTGCTATCCCGGTCGCCTGCCGCGCGGCGGCGACGCACCCCCGCGCCCGGAATGTGCGCCGCTGTGGCATGCACCGATCGTCGCGGCGCTGCCGCAAGTGTCCCTGACGCTCTATGTCGGCAGCTACGCCATTCGTTCCTACCTGCCCGGATACCGGACCATGACCGATGCCGTTGCCGACTGGCGCGCGCATGCGCCCGCCGTGCTGCCCCTGCCCCATCCGAGCTGGCGAACGAACGCATGGGAGCGCAGGCACCCGTGGTTCACGGACAAATTGCTGCCGGTGTTGCGAATGCGCGTGGGTGAAGCGCTCGCCTAGCCGGCGCGCGTCTCGATCGCTTCCATGTCGTCGTCGGAGAAGCCGAAATGGTGGCCGATCTCGTGGATCAGCACGTGGCGCACGAGATGGTGCAGGTCCTCGCCGGTTTCGCACCAGTAGTCGAGCATCGGCCGGCGATAGAGGTAGATGCGGTCGATGTCGGCCGGCGTGTCGCCCAGCGACTTCTCGGCAAGGCTCACCCCGACATAGAGCCCCAGCAGGTCGAAGGGACTCTCGAGGTCCATCTCGTCCATCGTCTCGTCGTCGGGGAAATCCATGACGTGAATCACCACGTCGCTCACATGCCGCGCGAGCTCGCGCGGGATCGTTGCATAGGCTTCGCCCGCGATGGCCTCGATATCGGCGAGGGAGGGTGCGGTGGCGTGGAATGCGGTGGCGGCCATGACGCCTTCATATAGGGATGCTTGATCGCCACGCCAAGCGGCGTCACGTTTGGACTTCGACGGCATCAAACGCACGGAGATACCGATGGCCGAGAAACTGGACCGCGCGGCGCGCGAGGCCGCACTCGCCGAACTCGACGGGTGGGAACCGGTCGAGGGTCGGGACGCGATCGCGAAGACGTTTCAGTTCGCCGATTTCAACGCGGCGTTCGGGTTCATGGGCCGGGCGGCGCTGAAGGCCGAGGCCATGAACCATCACCCCGAATGGTTCAATGTCTGGAACCGCGTCGATGTGACGCTCGCCACCCATGATGCGGGCGGCGTGACCGAACTCGATATCGAGCTGGCGCGCTTCATGGATGCCGCAGCGGGCTAGTTATTGTGGGCCGGCGCCGAACGGCGATCAGGCCAGCTTGTCCGCCATCCAGTCTGCTGACTGCAGGCGGTAGCGATAGGTCCGGTTGTTGGCGATGTGGTTGCCGTCCTCGACCACCAGCAGCTCCACCTCGCCCGATGCTTCCTTCGCCAGCCGCTCTGCGTCGGTCCACGGCACGATCCGGTCGAGCTTTCCCGCCAGCACGAAGAGCGGGCAGGTGATCTGTTTCGCCACGCCGTCTAGGTTGAGTTTCTGCGCATACGCGAAAGCCGCGTCCCCGTCCGCTGATTTCGAGCGGGCCTGGAACGCCGCGCGGGTGAGATCGGGTAGGGTCGGCCACGCCGCACCCCAGTCGTAGGGCCCCGACAGGGCGATGCAGGCTTGAACCCGTTTCTCGAAGGCGGCGGCGCGCGGCGCGTAATAACCGCCGAGGCTCACCCCCCACAGACCGGCGCGACCGGCATCGATGTCGTCGCGTGTCTCCAGGAAGTCGAACACGGCGCCGACGGGCACCTCGTAGTCGTGGCGGATGGCGAAGTCGTACTCGCCCTCGCCCTGCCCGGGACCGTCGAACGCCAGGGTCGCGAGGCCGCGGTCGAGGAAGAGCCGCTCGTAGGCGTCCATCTCCTCCTTCGAGGAATCGAGGCCCATGGCCATGACGACGACCGGCGGCCGTCCGGCGCCGTCGGGTTTGCGCAGGATTCCGGCCAGGTGACCGCCCTCGTAGGGCATCTCGACCCGCTCGCCCGGCGGGCGCAGATAGGGAAGCGCATCACGCCGGCACGCGACCGCGCTCATGTGCGCCTCGCGCATGGCTTCGGGGTCGTTCACGAACAGGAACTTTGCGAAGTGGTAGCAGACCCCCGCCGTCGTCAGGTGCTCGCCCGCGCTGAGCGCGTAGCCCTCGGCGAGTGCCGTTCGGCCCATCGCCTCGTGGATTGCGGCGCGCGCCGACCAGGCGTCGCACCAGTCTTCCCAGCGTTCGATCGAGGCCGTGACCTCCTGGAAGTCGGTCAGCGGTACGCCGTTGGCGACGAAGCGCGGCGCCCAGTGGCCGAGGGCAGCCGTGACGCGGGGGTCTTTCGCCATGCCTGCGCGCCCGACGTTCAGCGCGCGGCCATGCGCAGCGCGCCGTCGAGGCGCAGCACCGCGCCGTTGATCAGCACGTTGTCGCACATGTGCATGA
>JAYPUG010000095.1:0-7708 GCA_038133965.1 Rhodospirillaceae bacterium
ACATGCGGTTGCCGACCTGGCGCTTCGGATACTGAACGATGATCCGCCGCTGGGCGCGTTCGAAGAACACGATGAACGTGATGACCGCAATCGCGAAGACAAGAAAGCCAATGATGAACAGCGCGGAAAGCGCGCCGGTTCGGCCCAGTTCCAGGGTCGCGGCGAGCGCGGTCGGAAGGTTCGCGACGATGCCCGCGAAAATGATCAGAGAAATACCATTACCCACACCGCGCGCAGTGACCTGCTCGCCCAGCCACATCAGGAACATGGTGCCGCCGACGATGGTGATCACGGTGCTCAACCGGAAGAACATGCCGGGGTTGTCCACCGCCGCGCCCTGCGAAGTCGAGATCCCCTCAAGCCCCACCGACAGGCCGTATGCCTGGATAACGGCCAGTGCCACCGTCAGGTAGCGGGTGTACTGGTTGATCTTCTTGCGGCCCGACTCACCCTCTTTCTTGAGCTGCTCCATGCTCGGAGAGATCGCCGTCATCAACTGCATGATGATGGCGGCGGAAATGTAGGGAATGACGTTGAGCGCGAAAATGCTCATGCGCGACAGCGCACCGCCGGCGAACGCGTCGAACACACCGAGGAGTCCGCCGGATTGCTGGGAGAAGATGTCGTTAATGATGACCGGATCGATGCCGGGAATCGGAATGAACGTCCCGAGCCGGTAAACAATCAGCGCTCCAAGGGTGAACCAGAGGCGCTTCTTGAGCTCGGTCGCCTTGGCGAAAGCCCCGAAATTGAGGTTCGAAGCGATCTGTTCGGCTGTACTCGCCATCTAGGTTCCTGTCCGCAACATTCCGTCACGACCCATTTGGGGTCCGAAGCCCCGTGGTCAAAGCCAAATCCGCCTAAGCGTCGGATTCCCCGTCCGCGTCGCCGCCCTCGTCAGCCGGCGCCTCTGCGGGTGCCGTCTTCACGGTGCGCGGCGTCTTTTCCTTGGGCTCTACCGCAACGGTGATCGCACCGCCGGCCTTCTCGACCGCCGCCACCGCATTGCGCGTGGCACTGGTCACCTCAAGCGTCACCTTTGTCGAAAGCTCACCCGAGGCAAGCAGGCGGACACCATCCAGCTTCCGGCGCACGACACCGGCTGCGACGAGCGCATCCTCGGTGATCGTCGCCGACGCATCGATCTTCTTTGCATCGATCGCGGCCTGCAGACGTGCGAGCGTAAGCTCCTGGAGCCGGGTGCGGTTCGGCTTGTTGAAACCGCGCTTCGGAAGGCGACGGTAAAGAGGCATCTGGCCGCCCTCGAAGCCCTTGATGGCAACACCCGAGCGCGACTTTTGACCCTTCATGCCGCGGCCCCCCGTCTTGCCGAGGCCCGAACCGGCACCACGGCCCACACGCTTGCGCGCGCGCCGTGCGCCCTGATTGTCGGAAAGATTATTGATATCCATGATCCTGTCCCGTCAGTCCGCATCCTCGACATGAACGAGGTGCTTGACCTTCTCGATCATGCCGCGCACGGCAGGGGTATCCTCGAGTTCACGCGTGCGGTGCCGCTTGTTCAGGCCGAGACCGATCAGGGTCTGGCGCTGATCGCGCCGGCGCCCGATCGGGCTGCCGTGTTGCGTAACCCGCAGCCGTTTATTGGCGTCAGCCATTCTCCGCCTCCGCTTCCGAAGCCTCAGCATCTTCGCTGCCGACTGAATCCTGAACGCTGCGACGCCCGACGATATCGGCGACCTTGAGACCACGTCGCGCTGCGACGGCGCGCGGCGACATCATGTTCTCGAGCGCTTCGAACGCCGCCTTGATCATGTTGTGCGGGTTGGACGTTCCAGTCGATTTTGCGACCACGTCCTGAACCCCAAGGCATTCGAACACGGCGCGCAGCGGGCCGCCGGCGATAATGCCCGTGCCTGAAGGGGCCGCGCGCAGCACGACACGCCCGGCGCCGAAGTGGCCCTTGACGTCATGATGCAGGGTGCGCCCCTCGCGCAACGGAACACGAACCATCGAACGCTTGGCCTGTTCGGTCGCCTTACGGATCGCCTCGGGAACCTCGCGGGCCTTGCCCGAACCGTGCCCGACCCGGCCACGCTGATCGCCAACCACGACGATCGCGGCAAAACCGAACCGGCGTCCGCCCTTCACGACCTTCGCGACGCGGTTGATGCTCACGAGGCGTTCGACGAACTCGCTTTCCTCGCGCTCCTCGCGCCGGCCGCCTTCGCGGCGATTTCGTTGTGGTGCCTGTGCCATGATCGATTTCCTAGAAATTCAGCCCGCTTTCGCGCGCGGCCTCGGCCAGGGCCTTCACCCGGCCATGGAAGAGAAAACTGCCGCGGTCGAACACGACATCGGACACGCCGGCGGCCTTGGCGCGTTCGGCGACCAGCCGGCCAACCTCGCTCGCACCTTCGACATTCCAGCCCTTGCCCGCGGAAAACTCCTTGTCGGCCGAAGAAGCCGAGGCAAGCGTACGCCCCGTCGCATCGTCGATGACCTGGGCATAGATGTGCCGGCCCGAGCGATGCACGCTGAGGCGAGGACGACCGGTCTTGGAGACCCGCCGCAGCTTGTTGCGGACACGCGCGCGTCGCCGCAGAACCAGGTTGCGCGAACTCGAGCTCATTTCTTCTTGCCTTCCTTGCGCAGAATCTGCTCGTCGGCGTAGCGAATGCCCTTGCCCTTGTACGGCTCAGGCTTGCGGAAACCGCGAATCTTTGCGGCGACCTGTCCCACCGCCTGTTTGTCGATGCCCGAAACGACGATTGTCGTCTGCCCTTCGCAGTTGATGTTAATTCCCTCGGGGATCGGGAAATTCACGTCATGGCTGTAACCGAGCTGCAGGTTCAGGGTCTTGCCCTGGACCGCCGCACGGTAGCCGACGCCCGTAATCTCGAGCTGGCGCGTAAAACCTTCGCTCACGCCCGTGACCAGGTTGTTGACCAGCGCGCGTGACGTACCCCACGCCATGCGGGCGCGCTTGCTGGTCGAGCGCGGCTTGACGACGACCGTGTCGTCCTCGCGGCTGACTTCCACGTCACCGGGAAGTTCGACCGACATCTCGCCCAGCTTGCCCTTAGCCGAAACCATCTGCCCCGAAATCTGGACATCGGTTCCGTCGGGAACGGCGACCGGACTGCTACCTACTCGCGACATCTTTCCGTCTCCTCGTTCCGTGCCCGCCTAGAAGACGTGGCACAGCACCTCGCCGCCGACATTCTCGGCGCGCGCGGCGTTGTCCGAAAGAACACCCTTGGGCGTCGAAAGAATGGCGATGCCCAGGCCGCCATAGACCTGGCGCAGATCGCGGATCTTCGAATAAACCCGGCGGCCCGGTCGCGATACGCGCTGAATTTCGCGGATGACCGGTGTGCCTTCCTGGTATTTCAGCTCGATCGTGATCTCCGAAACACCGCCACGCAGTTCAGCGATGCTGTAGCCACGGATAAAACCTTCCTGTTGCAGCACGTCCAGCACACGCTCGCGCATGCGCGAAGCGGGCGACGTAACCGAACCGAGACCCGCGCGCTGACCATTGCGGATGCGCGTGAGCATATCGCCGAGAGGATCAGTCATCGACATGGAACGCCCCCTACCAGCTCGACTTCACGAGACCGGGAATACGCCCGGTCGAACCCAGATCGCGAACCGCGATGCGCGATAGCCGGAACTTGCGGTAGTAACCGCGCGGCCGGCCGGTCAATTCGCATCGGTTGCGCACACGCACCTTCGAGGAGTTGCGCGGCAGCTTCGCGAGCTTCATGCGCGCCGCAAAACGTTCCTCGGGCTGACGCGACGGATCGCGCGCAATCGCCTTCAGTTCCTCGCGCTTGTTCGCGTACTGCGCCACCATCTTGCGCCGACGCTTGTTCTTCTCGATCGCACTCTTCTTTGCCATTTCGCTGTTTCTCCTGACGGGCGCCTACTCGCGGAACGGGAGTTCGAAGCCGCGCAACAGCTCGCGCGCTTCGTCGTCGGTGTCCGCCGTCGTACAGATGATCACATCGAGGCCGCGAATCTCATCGACCTCGTCGTAGTTGATTTCGGGGAACACGATCTGCTCGCGCAGCCCCATCGCGTAATTGCCCCGGCCGTCAAAGCTTGTCGGGCGCAAACCGCGGAAGTCACGCACCCGCGGAAGGGCGATCGTGACCAGGCGGTCGAGAAACTCGTACATGCGGTCGCGGCGCAAGGTCACCTTGCATCCGATCGCCATGCCCTCGCGCAACTTGAAGTTCGCGATCGACGTGCGCGCACGTGTGATCTGCGGCTTCTGACCCGCGATCGCGGCCATCTCGGTCGCGGCGGCCTCGATCTTCTTGGAATCCTGCGCCGCCTCGCCCAGCCCCATGTTCAGGACAATCTTGTCCAGCTTCGGGACGGCCATGTCATTGCCATAGCCGAACTGCTCCCTGAGCTGCGGCTTGACGACGTTTGCGTAATGTTCAGCCAATCGTGCAGGCATGTGGCACCTATCGGTCGATGACTTCGCCGGACCGCTTGGCGAACCGCACCTTGCGGCCGTCATCGAGAGTCCGGTAGCCGACGCGGGTCGGCTTGCTGGTGTCGGGATCCACGAGCGCCACGTTCGAGGCATGGATCGAGGCCTCGAACTCGTTGATGCCGCCCGGCGAGGTCTGGGTGGGGCGCTGATGACGCTTCATCATGTTCACACCCTGGACGAGAACGCGGTTGCGCTCCCGGTCGACGCGCAGGACCTCGCCCGTCTTCCCCTTTTCGCGCCCGGTCAGGACGACAACCTGGTCGCCCCGCTTGATGCGCATTTTCGTATTCGCCTTGGTCGCCATCACAGAACCTCCGGCGCGAGCGAGATGATCTTCATGTACCGGCGCGCGCGTAGTTCGCGGGTGACCGGTCCGAAGATGCGGGTCCCGATCGGTTCGCCCTGCTGGTTGATCAGCACGGCCGCGTTGTTGTCGAAACGGATCGTCGAGCCGTCCGGGCGGCTGATATCCTTCTTCGTGCGAACGATCACAGCGCGATGGATTTCGCCCTTCTTCACGCGGCCGCGCGGGATCGCTTCCTTGACGGACACGACGATGACGTCGCCGACACCGGCCGTCATGCGTTTCGATCCGCCAAGGACCTTGATGCACTGCACCCGGCGCGCGCCGCTGTTGTCAGCGACATCCAGGTTGGTTTGCATCTGAATCATTGTTCTTCGTCCTCAAAAGCCCCAGCGGCAGAACCGCTTCAGGCGCCAACCTTTTCAATGACCTCGAAACGCTTGCTCTTCGAGATCGGACGGCACTCGCGAATTCGCACGGTGTCGCCGATTTCCAGCGCATTCGTCTCGTCATGCGCAGCAATCTTCTTCGACTGCGTCATGAACTTCTTGTAAACCGGATGGCGGACACGCCGATCGACGCGGACCGTCACCGATTTCTCCATCTTGTTACTCACCACCGTTCCGGTGAGAACGCGTCGCGGCATAACCGTTAACTCCCGTTACTGCGCCTGACGGCGCTCGTTGAGGACCGTCTGGACGCGCGCAATATCCCGGCGCACATCGCGCACGCGCGCGGTGTTCTCGAGCTGCCCGCTGGCCTGCTGGAAGCGCAGATTGAACGCCTCCTTCTTCAGGTCGCGCAGTTCGTCGCGCAACTCGTCCTCGGTCTTCGCCCTGATCTCTTCCGGCTTCATTGCACTTAACCCAATTCGCGCGACACGATGCGCGTCTGCAGGGGGAGCTTGGCCGATGCGAGTTCAAAGGCTTCACGCGCGACCGAATCCGGCACGCCGTCGATTTCGAACATCACCCGGCCCGGCTTCACCCGGACCATCCAGTATTCCGGCGTGCCCTTGCCCTTGCCCATGCGAACTTCCGCGGGCTTTTGGCTGACAGGCACATCGGGGAAAATGCGAATCCACACGCGGCCGGCACGGCGCATGTGACGAGTCATCGCGCGACGCGCGGCCTCGATCTGGCGCGCGGTCACGCGGCCAGGGGTCACCGCCTTGAGCCCATAGGAGCCGAAGTTGAGCGTCGTGCCCGACTGGGCAACGCCGTGCAGCCGGCCCTTGTGTTGCTTGCGATACTTGGTTCGTTTCGGACTTAGCATGACATACCCTCCGAACGGCTAGCGCTGCTGCGGCGCACCACCGCCCGACTGTTGCTGCTCCTCGATCCGGCGGTCCTGCGCCATCGGATCGTGTTCCATGATGTCGCCGCGATAGACCCAGACCTTGACCCCGCACGTCCCGTAGGTGGTCATGGCGGTCGCGGTGCCGTATTGCACGTCGGCGCGAAGCGTGTGCAGCGGCACACTGCCTTCGTGATACTGCTCGGTCCGCGCGATCTCCGCGCCGCCCAGCCGTCCACCGCACATAACGCGGACACCCTGGGCACCCAGGCGCATGGCATTCTGGACGGCCCGCTTCATGGCCCGGCGGAAACCGACCCGGCGCTCGAGCTGCTGCGCGATGTTCTCCGCAACCAGCGCGGCGTCGATCTCGGGCTTGCGCACCTCAACGATGTTCAGGCTGACTTCGGAACCCGTCATCTTGGCCACGTCGGAACGCAGCTTCTCGATGTCGGCGCCCTTCTTGCCGATCACGACACCCGGACGTGCGGAATGGATGGTGATCCGCGCCTTCTTGGCCGGCCGTTCGATGATGATCCGGCTGACACCGGCGCCGGCCAGGCGCTTCTCCAGCGTCTCGCGAAGCTCGAGATCCTCGAGCAGCAGCTCGCCGTAGGACGAGCCGTCGGCGAACCAGCGGGAATCCCAGGTCCGGTTGATGCCGAGCCGCAGCCCGATCGGATTGATCTTCTGACCCATGCCTATGCCTCTCCCTGCTCGCGCACGACGAGCGTGATCTGGCTGAACGGCTTCTGGATGCGGGCAACGCGACCGCGGGCGCGCGCGCGCCAGCGCTTCATCACGAAGCCCTTCCCGACCGTTGCCTCGGCGACGACCAGGCGATCGACGTCGAGCTGATGATTGTTTTCGGCGTTTGCGATAGCGCTCTCGAGGCCTGCCTTCACCGAACGCGCGATGCGGCGGCGCGAGAACTCCAAATCCATAAGCGCGCGCTGAACCGGCTTGCCGCGAATCTGCGCCGCGACGAGGTTCAGCTTCTGCGGGCTGATACGAAGGTTGCGCACGACGGCACGCGCTTCGTTGTCCGCCAGACTGCGCGGTGTAGCCTTCTTGCCCATGACTAACCCCGTTTCGCCTTACGGTCCGCGGCGTGGCCGTAGTAGGTGCGGGTCGGCGAGAACTCACCGAACTTCTGCCCCACCATGTTCTCGGTCACGAGCACCGGTACGAACTTCTGGCCGTTGTAGACGCCGAACGTCAGGCCGACGAACTGCGGCAGGATGGTGGAGCGGCGCGACCACGTCTTGACGACGGTGTTGCGGCCACCCGAGCGCGCGTCCTCTGCCTTCTTCAGCAGATAACCGTCGACGAACGGACCTTTCCAAACGGAGCGAGGCACTGCTAGGCCCTCCTCTTACTTCTTGCGGACGTGCCGGCTGCGCATGATCAGCCGATCCGTCTTCTTGTTGCTGCGGGTACGCGCACCCTTCGTCGGCTTGCCCCACGGCGTCACCGGGTGACGGCCGCCGGAGGTGCGGCCTTCGCCGCCGCCGTGCGGGTGATCGACCGGGTTCATGGCGACGCCACGAACGGTCGGGCGCTTGCCCTTCCAACGCGAGCGACCGGCCTTACCGATCTTGACGTTCTGCTGGTCCGGGTTCGACACGGCGCCGACG
>JAYPUG010000096.1:0-7647 GCA_038133965.1 Rhodospirillaceae bacterium
GGCCGAGCCCCGCGCGAAGCCGAAGCCGCCGGCGCCCTCGCGCAGTTTCGACAACGTCCTGAAGGACCTTGCCGCGGTGGACCGCACGGTCGAGGCGCCCGAGCGCGCACGCGCGCCCGAGACGGCATCCCGGCAGGGCGAGGAAGCGCCGAAACAGTCGCAGGTGGCCGATCGCGCCACGATCGCCGAACTCGATCTGCTGCGCGAGATGATCCGGCGCCAGATCGGCCGGTGCTGGAATCCGCCCGTTGGTGCGCAGAATGCCGAGGACCTGATCGTGACCATCAACATCAAGGTCGATCCCCAGGGCATGGTGCGCGAGGCGACGGTCGTCGATGCGCCGCTCATGGGTCTCGACCGCTATTTCCAGGCCGCGGCCGAGGCCGCACGCCGTGCCGTCCTGAACGTCAACTGCCAGCCGCTCCAGTTGCCGGTCGAGCAGTACGACATCTGGAAGGAAATCCGATTCAACTTCGATCCGAGCAAGATGCTGAGCTAGCCATGACGTCCTTCGCACCCGTGAATCGCCTCGCCCTTGCCGCCCTGGCCGCACTCGCAGTCCTTGCTGCCGCCGTGGGGCCGGCGCGCGCCCAGCTCACCGTCGATATCACCCAGGGCAATGTCGAACCCCTGCCCATTGCCGTGCCGGACTTCCTGCCGTCGGACGATACGGCGCGACGGTTCTCGATCGACATTGCCCAGGTCATCGCGGCCGATCTCGAGCGCTCGGGCCTGTTCAAGCCGATCGACAAGCGCGCCTTCCTTGCCGCACCCCAGGGCCTCGGCGTCACCCCCCGATTTGTCAACTGGAAGCCGCTCAACGCCCAGGCGCTGGTCGTGGGCGAGGTGGGTATCGAGCCGAACGGCGCGCTACGCGCCTCGTTCCGGCTGTGGGACGTGTTTGCCGAGGACCAGATGACGGGTCTCAGCCTGACCACGACCCAGGCGAACTGGCGGCGGGTCGCGCACATCATTGCCGACACGATCTACGAGCGGATCACGGGCGAGAAGGGCTACTTCGACACGCGGGTCGTGTACATCGCGGAGAGCGGTCCTGCGGATGCACGGGTGAAGCGGCTGTCGATCATGGATCAGGATGGCGCCAACCACCGGTTCCTGACCGACGGTCGAACCCTGGTTCTGACGCCGCGCTTTTCGCCGACCCAGCAGGAGATCACCTATCTTGCCTACTTCAACGATCAGCCGCGGGTCTATCTGTTCAACATCGATACAGGCGAACAGGAACTCCTGGGCGACTTCCCGGGCATGACCTTCGCGCCGCGCTTCTCGCCCGACGGCGACAGTGTGGTGATGAGCTATGCGCAGGACGGAAACTCCAACATCTATGTCATGGATCTGCGCACGCGGCGCGTGCGGCGCCTCACCGAAAGCACCTCGATCGACACCGCGCCGTCCTATTCGCCCGACGGCCGCCGGATCGTCTTCGAATCCGATCGCGGCGGCAGCCAGCAGCTCTACGTGATGGATGCGGACGGGTCCGACGAGCATCGCATCAGCTTTGGCGAAGGCCGTTACGGCACGCCCGTCTGGTCGCCGCGTGGCGACCTGATTGCGTTCACGAAGATATTTCGCGGCACGTTCCACATCGGCGTCATGCGCCCGGACGGGTCGGGCGAACGGCTGCTCACCCGCGGTTTTCTGGTCGAGGGACCGACCTGGGCCCCCAACGGCCGGGTGCTCATGTTCTTCCGACAGGAGCGCAGCGACGCGCGTGGGCGCGGCGGTGAACCGCGGTTGTTCTCGATCGACCTGACGGGGTTCAACGAACGCGAAATCGTGACGCCTGTCGGCGGTTCCGATCCCGCCTGGTCACCCGGTTCGGTCCAGCAATAGGGTCGGCCGCGAAAGTAACTGAAAATACTCGTCAATTCGCGCGTTTCACCGCGGGGTCGCGCTTGATTCCGCGAATCGCGCCAAGTATAGTCCGAACGCCTGCGGGCAACGGCTTTCGGGCGCGTTCGGCGGCGGCTGCTCTTCGGTCGCTACGAAGGACGCGAACAAGATGCACGACGATAGGTCGTTCCGGTATTCAGGACACCGAAACGGTCGGCTTGGACTCGTGAACATTCGGCTTAAGGAGTCAGCCATGCGACTTAACATCCCCGGCCTGGTGATTGCGGCCTTCGTTCTGGCGGCGTGTTCCTCGACCGCCGAAGACAGCGGCGACACGGGCAGCACCGGCGCCACGACCAATTCCGGCTCGTCCAGCCAGGTTGCGACCGCACCCGCGGGTCCGAAGCCCGGCTCGCAGATCGACCTCGAGGTCAACGTCGGCGACCGCGTGTTCTTCGACTTCGACAAGTCCAACCTCTCGCCCGATGCGCGCACGACGATCGAGCGCTGGGCGGCGTGGCTGAAGACGTACCCGGCGAACACCGTCATCATCGAAGGTCATGCCGACGAGCGCGGCACGCGGGAATACAACCTCGCGCTGGGTGAGCGCCGGGCCGATTCCGCACGTGACTATCTGGTCTCGCTCGGCATCGATCCGAACCGGGTCAAGATCGTGAGCTTCGGCAAGGAACGTCCGGCCATTCCGGGTTCGAACGAGCGGGCATGGGCGCAGAACCGTCGCGCCGTTGCGGTGCTTGCCGCCAACTAGACATCCGGTTCCAGCCGGTACCGAACGCGCCCCGGTCATGCCGGGGCGTTTTCGTTCGGGGCCGGGAATGCCATAGTTTTGCCGGAAAACCAGCAGAACCTGCCGACCGGCCCCCTTCGGGGATATTCGTATTTGCCGGGATGAGATCGGGAACCCGAACCATGAACAAGTCGATCCGCTTCGCCGTGCCCGCCGCGTTCGCCCTCGCGATCATCGCGGGCAGCAGTCCGGCTGGTGCCCAGTCGAACGACGTTCGGGGACTCGCCGACACGATCTCCCGGCTCGAGCGCCAGTTGCAGACGCTCGAGCGCACGGTCTATCGCGGCGCGCCGCCGCCCGCGCATGCTGGGAGCGCCAGTGCTGTCACAGCCGGTGATGTCCCGCCTGCCGCGGTGTCCCAGCTTCAGGTCACCACGGACGCGCTGGAGGAACAGTTGCGCCGGCTGACCGGGCAGGTGGAGCAGCTCGATTTCCAGGTGCGTCAGATGAACGAGCGCGTGGACCGGCTCGTTGCCGACGTGGACTTCCGCCTGCGCGAACTCGAGCAGGGTGCGGGCCCGGCGGGAACTGCGCCGCGTGGCGCCACCCAGCCGATTGCACCCGCCGTGCCGCGTGCGCCGGGCGAGGTTACGGTCTCGGGCAACGCGCGTGCACCGCAGGTCATCGGTACGCTGACCGAAAGTCAGTTGCGGGCGGCGGGCGTGGAAGTGAGCGAGGGCGAGACTGCGCCCACGCCTTCAGATGCCGGCGCACCGCAGGTCGCGGCTGCGGATCCCGGGGCGCTTCCGCCCGGCACACCGCAGGAGCGCTACGACCATGCCCGCCAGTTCCTGCTGCGACGCGACTTCGCCGGCGCGGAGTCGGCACTCTCGGCATTCGTCAGCGCGCATCCCGAGGACGCTCTCGCGGGCAACGCCCAGTACTGGCTCGGCGAGACCTTCTATGTGCGCGGCGACTACGCGACTGCGGCACGGACGTTTGCCGAAGGGTTCCAGCGCTACCCCGACAGTTCCAAGGCACCCGACAACCTGCTCAAGCTCGGAATGTCGCTGGGCCAGCTCGAACAGTCCCAGGATGCCTGCATCACTCTGAAGAAGCTGCAGATCGAATATCCCGACGCCCCCGCCAGCATCGTTCAGCGTGCCGACCGGGAGATCGGGCGGCTGCGGTGTCCGTAACCCGCCACGGCCCATCCGGAGTGGCTGCGCGGGTCGCGGCCGTGCCGCCCGGCGACGCGCCTGATGACGTCGATCCGCTCGACAGGGATGTCTTTGCAGGCCTGATGGACCCGTTGGGGCCATTCGAGGACCGCCCGCATCTTGCGCTGGGCGTCTCGGGCGGACGCGACAGTCTTGCACTCGCGCTGTGTGCGGCGGAATGGGTTCGTGCGCGCGGCGGGTGTGTCGCCGCGGTGACGGTCGATCACGGGCTCCGTCCCGAATCCGCAGCGGAGGCGCGCCAGGCCGGTGAATGGCTGGCCGCGCAGGGAATCGCGCATCATGTGCTCGAGTGGGCCGGGCCGCGCCCGGAAACGGGAATCGAGGCGGCCGCCCGCGAAGCGCGCTATGCGCTTCTTGCCGAATTTTGCCGGGCTTACGGAATCCTGCACCTGCTGGTGGGCCACCACGCTGCCGACCAGGCGGAAACGGTCCTGATTCGGCGTGCGCGGCGCAGCGGTGCCGACGGGCTCGCCGGCATGGCTGCGGTGCGCGAAACACCCGATCTGCGGATTCTGCGTCCCTTCCTCGATGTGCCGCGCGCACGAATCACGGCAACCCTGCTGGAACGTGGGCTCAACTGGATCGAGGACCCGAGCAACTCTGACACACGCTTTGCGCGGGCTGCGATCCGGCATCGCGGCGGTGCACAGACCGGAGCGGACAGCGTTTCGTGTAACGGCGTTGCGCGGGCATCCCGCGACGGGCAAATGTCGTCGCTCGCGGCCCGGGTCGTCACGTTGCACCCCGCGGGCTACGCCTTGGTTGACGGTGCGGCGCTGGCTGCTGCGCCCGCTGAAATTGCCAGCCGTCTCGTCGGCGCATTGGCCCGAACGATTTCGGGAAGCCCGTATCCTCCGCGCGGGACGCGGCTCGACAGGTTTATGGCGATCCTTTCCTCCGGGTCGCTCGACCGCGCCCGGACCCTGGGCGGTTGCGTGTTTCGGCCGCTGGGGCCGAAAGGATTTATCGTGTTGCGCGAGTTCGCGGGGATCGGACTGGCGGAGCCTTTCAAAACGGGGTCCCAAGAGCGGGCGTTGTGGGATGGCCGGTTCCGGATCGATCCCGAACAGCCGCTTTCTGCGAATGCGAGACTGGGCGCGCTGGGCGGCTTCGTCGCCAGTCCGGCCGAGGCGGGCCTGTCGGACGACTGGCGCCGGGCCCTGCCGTACGGCGCGTGGCGGAGCCTGCCTGCCGTCGAATCCGGCGGAGACGTGCGGGTTTTCGGCATTTCCAGCCTGCCGGACCCGGGTCTCAGTGCGGGGGCGGCCCGGTTTGCGCCTACGCTGCCGCTATCGGGGGCACGCTTCGCAAGGAGCGGGTAACGATCACGGTCGTATTATGGGGCGAATTTCGCATTGCCCTCGGGCGCCGGGAACCCCATTTTATAGTTGTTTCGGCGGCCGGGAGCGTCCGAGGTCGCGTGTGTGCGCCGAGGCGATCCGGCGTGTTCAATCGATCGACCGGCCGAACGGAGAGGGCCATTGAATAATTTCGGAAGAAACCTGGCACTCTGGGTGATCATCGCCCTGCTTGTCGTGGCGCTGTTCAACCTCTTCCAGAGTTCCGGCCGTCAAGGCTCGGAGCAGCAGCTCGCCTTCTCCGACTTCCTTGCCCAGGTCGAGAGCAATCAGGTCCAGGACGTCACGATCCAGGGCCGCGAGATCAGCGGAACCCTGCGCAACGGCGCCGGGTTCAACACCTACACTCCGGACGACCCGAACCTCGTCCAGCGGCTGACCGATCACGGCGTGCGCATCACCGCCGCTCCGCAGAAAGAGGTGCATCCGCTGCTCGGCATGCTGCTGTCGTGGCTGCCCTTCATCATCATCGTCGCCGTATGGATCTTCTTCATGCGGCAGATGCAGGGTGGTTCCGGCCGCGCCATGGGTTTCGGCAAGTCGCGCGCCAAGCTGCTGACCGAGAAGTCCGGGCGCGTCACCTTCGACGACGTGGCCGGCGTGGACGAGGCCAAGCAGGAGGTCGAGGAGATCGTCGAGTTCCTGCGCGATCCGCAGAAGTTCCAGCGCCTGGGTGGCCAGATTCCCAAGGGCGTGCTCCTCGTCGGCCCGCCGGGCACCGGCAAGACGTTGCTCGCGCGCGCGATCGCGGGCGAGGCAAACGTTCCCTTCTTCACCATCTCGGGCTCCGACTTCGTCGAGATGTTCGTCGGCGTCGGCGCCTCGCGCGTGCGCGACATGTTCGAGCAGGGCAAGAAGAACGCGCCCTGCATCATCTTCATCGATGAAATCGACGCTGTAGGCCGCCACCGCGGCGCCGGCCTTGGCGGCGGCAATGACGAGCGTGAGCAGACCCTGAATCAGTTGCTGGTAGAGATGGATGGGTTCGAGGCCAATGAAGGCGTCATCCTGATTGCAGCCACCAACCGGCCGGACGTGCTGGACCCGGCGCTGTTGCGTCCTGGCCGGTTTGACCGCCAGGTGGTGGTACCCAACCCCGATGTCATCGGTCGCGAGAAGATCCTGACCGTGCACATGCGGAATGTGCCAACCGCCCCTGATGTCGATGCGCGCACGATTGCGCGCGGAACCCCTGGATTTTCCGGCGCCGATTTGGCGAATATCGTAAATGAAGCTGCGCTGCTGGCGGCGCGCCGTAACCATCAGACCGTTTCCATGCGCGACTTTGAAGACGCCAAGGACAAGGTGATGATGGGGTCCGAGCGCCGCTCGATGGTAATGGCAGAGCACGAACGCGCCCTGACCGCCTACCATGAGGCTGGGCATGCGATTGTCATGCTGAAAGCCAAGGGCCATGACCCGCTGCACAAAGTTACGATCATTCCCCGTGGCCGCGCACTGGGCGTGACTATGTTCCTGCCAGAGCGGGACGCCTACTCGAAGTCGATGACGGAATTGAAATCGCTGATCGCTAGCCTCTATGGTGGCCGTTTGGCGGAGGAATTGGTGTTCGGCAAAGATTTCGTGACGACCGGCGCATCGGACGACATCAAAAAGGCCACCAGCCTGTCGCGCCGAATGGTAACCGAATTCGGCTATTCCGAAAAATTGGGGCCGCTGCGGTTTGCCGACAACGAGGAAGAGGTCTTTCTTTGCCACTCAGTAGCGCAACGCAAGAACGTGTCCGACGCAACGGCAGCGTTGATCGACGAAGAAACTCGCCGCTTTGCCGAGGAAGGCGAAGCCACCGCTCGCGCTATCCTGCTGGAGCATTTGGACGGGCTGCATCGGCTGGCTGTCGGCCTGATGGAATACGAAACCTTGAGCCGCGAGAATGTCGAAGCGTTGATGCGGGGCGAGGCGATCAGCGTGCAACGGCCGGCAGAAGTCCGGCTGGCAAAGCCGGATGCGCCCAGCGACCACGGCGGCCGTTCGACCTTCCCCTCAACCAAACCGAGACCGGCAGAGGCGTGATCCGGGATATTTGCCCGCCTACACCGCTGTATCTCGAACCTGTCGATATCATCCCACACCCGTTTGAGGGGAGCTACGACGCCATAACAGTGTTTGGCGGTGCAGCGTCAGCTCTTTCAATCGTGGTTTGGCGGCCAGGTGCAACGGTGCCGCGGACGGTGGTAAAGGCCGGCGAAGTCGAGAATTGGTTGGCTGGCCTTGCCGATCATGAGCGCGTGCGTTGTGACCGGATTTTGCGGCATTGGCGTGTTGCGCCGGCTTTTCCTGGACTGACTGGACATGGCCGCAACTCGCTGTCGCTAATGGGCGTTGTTAACCTTACCAACGACAGCTTTTTCTCAGACTCAACTCGGCCTGATGCGGTCGCCGGAATCGAACTCGGACGCCAACTGTATGCTGATGGCGCGAGTAT
>JAYPUG010000097.1:0-1140 GCA_038133965.1 Rhodospirillaceae bacterium
CGCCGCCGTCCCCGCCCCCGCGCCCCCGCCGCTGCCCCTTCCGGAAACCCGGGACAGGACCGCCGCGGCGGGCGGCCCCGCGCCCTGCTTTACGGTCTGGTCCAATGTCTTTGACCGGGGCCGCTTCGCACCCGGTGAATCGATCCTGGTCCACGGAGGCTCCAGCGGCATCGGCACGACGGCGATCCAGCTTGCGCGTGCGTTCGGCGCGGAGGCCGTGTTCACCACCGTCGGCACGGCCGAGAAGGCGGCCTTCTGCGAAGACCTCGGCGCGACGAAGGCCATCAACTACCGCGAAGAGGCATTCGAGGACGTCGTGAAGGCGGCGACGGACGGCAAGGGCGTCGAGGTGATCCTCGACATGGTCGGCGGCGACTACCTGGCGCGCAACGTTTCATGCCTGAAGCCCGACGGGCGGATGGTCGTGATCGCGCTGATGGGTGGGGCCAAGGCCGAGATCAACCTGGCACGCGTGATGATGAACCGGCTCACAGTGACGGGATCGACCCTGCGGCCGCGCTCGGTTGCGGAGAAGGGGACGATTGCCGCCGCGCTTCGCGAGAAGGTCTGGCCGCGCTTCGCTTCGGGCGAGCTTGCGCCGGTGATCCACGCGACCTTTCCGCTGGATGCGGCCGCCGATGCCCATGCGCTGATGGAAACGAGCACGCATATCGGCAAGATCGTCCTGGAAGTTGCCTAGCCGCGCTTTGCATTTCGGCGGAACCCGCATATATAGAGCCGCATATCCCTCAATTCGGGACCTTTTTCGTGCCTGCCCGGCCATTGCGGCGGGTCGGCGAAAGGAGAATCGATGTCCAATCCGTTGATGCCGAAGGCCACTGCGGTCTGGCTGGTGGAGAACACGGCGCTTTCGTTCGCGCAGATCGCGGACTTCACGGGTCTGCACATGCTCGAGGTACAGGGTATCGCCGACGGCGAGGTCGGCGTCGGCATGCGCGGGCTCGATCCGGTCGCCAACGGCCAGCTCGAATGGGACGAGATCGAGCGCTGCCAGGCCGATCCGCAGGCGCGGCTCGTGATCAGGGAAAGCGACAACCCCGCACCGGTGAAGCGCACCAAGGGGCCGCGCTACGTTCCGGTTTCGAAGCGGCAGGACAAGCCCGACGGCATCGCCTGGAT
>JAYPUG010000097.1:1160-6425 GCA_038133965.1 Rhodospirillaceae bacterium
CACTGGAACTCCTCGCAGATCCAGCCGCGCGACCCCGTGACCCTGGGGCTGTGCCGCCAGATCGATCTCGACGAGGCGGTCGAGAAGGCCCGCAAGGCCGGCCGCAAGCCCGCCGACGACGACCGCAGGCCGATCAGCGCGGACCTGATCCCCGAGGAAGAGCCCGCGCAGAGCCGGATTCCCGACTGGATGGCGGATGTCCGGATCGGCGGCAACAATCCCGGCGACAACTAAACAACTGAAAACAAATTGTTTTTTGGTGCGGGCTCCGAAAAATCGGGGCCCGTTAACCATTTGTTAGCGCCTGGCTGCGATTCTGGGTGTGATGGCTCCTCCCATGAACCATCCATCACGGATCTTCCTCAGATCCCCTTGATGCCTCCCTGTTGACTTCGAGCCGCTCCGAATCCCCCCTTTCGGAGCGGTTTTTCTTTGTCGGGATCGCGCACCGGCCGGTTCAAGCGGACCGCCGGTTGCGATAAGTTCCGCGGCGTCCAACCGCGAGACACGATCCATGATCGATCCGAAGCATCTGAAATTCTCGACCCTCAGCCTGCATGCGGGCCAGCACCCCGATCCGGTGACCGGATCGCGCGCGCAGCCGATCTACCAGACGACGTCATACGTGTTCCCGGACGTCGAGTACGCGGCGAGCCTGTTCAACCTTGAGCGCGCGGGCCACATCTACTCGCGGATCTCGAACCCGACCGTGGCCGCCTTCGAGGAACGGATGGCGGCGCTGGAGGGTGGTGTCGGCGCCGTCGCGACGGCCAGCGGGCAGGCGGCGATGACGCTCGCCGTGCTGACCCTGATGGATGCCGGCGGCCACATCGTCGCCTCGCGCAACATCTATGGCGGCACCCACAATCTGTTCCAGCACACGCTGCCGCGCTTCGGGATCGAGACGACGCTGGTCGATCCGCGCGACCCTGCGGCGTTCCGCGATGCCATCCGCGACGAAACGCGCCTCGTCTTTGCCGAGACGATCGGCAATCCGGGGCTCGAGATCCTCGATATCCAGGCCGTTGCCGATGTGGCGCACGCGGCGGGCCTGCCGCTGCTGGTGGATTCGACCTTCGCCACCCCGGCGCTGTTGCGCCCGTTCGAGCACGGCGCCGACCTGATCATGCATTCCGCGACCAAGTGGATCGGCGGTCACGGCGTTGCCATCGGCGGGGTGCTGATCGACGGCGGTGCGTTCGACTGGGAGGGATCGGGAAAGTTCCCCACCATGACCGAGCCCTACGCGGGATATCACGGCCTCGATTTCGCGGAGGAGTTCGGGCCCGCCGCCTTCATCATGCGTGCGCGCGCCGAGGGGCTGCGCGACTTCGGGGCCTGCATGGCGCCCCAGACGGCGTTCTACCTGATGCAGGGGCTGGAGACGCTGCCAATGCGTATGGCGCGCCACGTGGCGAACGCGCGGGCCGTGGCGGCGTTCCTGGAAGGTGCCGGGGAGGTGGCCTGGGTCAGCCATCCCGATCTGGAATCCCATCCCGACCACGCTCTTGCGGCTCGTCTCATGCCCGAAGGGGCCGGGGCGATCGTCACCTTCGGTATCAAGCCGGGGACCGAGGGGCCACGCCGCGCGGGCGCGAAGTTCATCGAGGCGCTGGAGCTGTTCTCGCACCTCGCCAATGTCGGCGACGCGAAGTCGCTGGTGATCCACCCGGCCAGCACCACCCACCAGCAGATGAGCGCCGACGAACTAGCTTCGGCCGGCGTGGGAGAGGAGATGGTGCGCCTCGCCGTCGGGCTGGAAGATCCCGACGACATCGTCGCGGACCTGCGTCAGGCGCTGCGCGCCTCGCAGAAATAGGGGGCACCGGGATGCTGATCACCGTCGATGATGTGCCGGTCTTCGTCCATACGGGCGGCCGCGACCCCGACCCCGCGCTGCCGACCCTCGTGCTGGTTCATGGCGGCGGCAACGATCACAGCGCCTGGGGCCTGCAGACCCGCTACTTCGCCCATCACGGTTTCAATGTGCTGGTGCCGGACCTGCCCGGACACGGACGTTCCGGCGGTGCGGCGCCTGCGTCCATCGAAGCCTATGGCGAATGGCTCTGGCGCTTTCTCGATGCCGCCGGTGTTGATCGCGCGCATCTTGCCGGACATTCCATGGGCTCGCTGATTGTCCTGGCCGCGGCGGGACAGGCGCCGGAGCGCACCGCGTCCCTCGTGTTGCTGGGCACGTCGGATCACATGCAGGTGCATCCCGACCTGCTGGCCGCATCGGCGGCGAACGACCCCGTCGCATGGGAACTGATCACCGACTGGGGCTTCGGCAAGCCGGCCCACAAGGGCGGTCACCAGGCGCCGGGGCTGTGGTTTCGCGGCGGCACCCGGGCGCTACTGCGATCGTGTCCCGACGACGTTCTGGGGTCCGATCTCGCGGCCTGCAACGCGTGGACGGGAGCGCTCGACGCGGCGGCAAACGTATCGTGTCCGACCCTCGTGCTGTCGGCCGACAACGACCGGATGACGCCCGTGCGCGCCTCCGCGGGCATCCGCGAGGCCATTCCCGGCGTGCGCATGCAGGTGTTGGCCGGCACCGGTCACATGATCATGGTCGAGCGTCCCAACGAGACGATCGACGCCGTTTCCCGATTCCTGAAAGAGGTCATTACCGCATGAGCGACGACGCCAAGCGCGAGCGCGACGAGCGCCGCGAGAACTACCCGCACATCCTCGAGGTTCCGACGCGCTGGATGGACAACGACGTCTATGGCCACGTGAACAACGTGACCTACTACTCATATTTCGACACAGCGGTGAACGAGTTCCTGATGCGCTTCACCGGGCTGGACTATCGCAGCAAGGACCCGGTCGGGATGGTCGTCGAGACCGGCTGCCGGTTCCACCGCGAGATTGCGTTCCCCGACGTGCTCGACGTCGGCGTGCGGGTGCGCCGCCTGGGCAATTCCTCGGTGACCTACGAGATCGGCATCTTCAAGCAGGGTGTGGAGGCGCCGTCGGCGACGGGCCACTTCGTGCATGTTTATGTGCGCCCGGGCGAGATGAAGCCGGTGGCGGTCCCCGACCATGTCCGCGAGGGCCTCGAGCGGCTGGTGGTGGATTGACGCGGTTCCTGATTATCGAGTGGGTCTCGCAACGCTGCGCACGTCAACTTGTTGATGGGGGTTTGACGTCTGGCTAATCTCGTGCGGGCAAGCTGCAAACGTTTCTCGGGGGAAGTGCGTTATGGCGAGGTTTGTCGGGTATCTGGGCGTCCTTCTGCTGACGCTGGCTTTGTTTTCCGGTTCTGCATCGGCTCAGTCCTTTCTCGACAGTTTGCGGAGAGGGGCACAGAACCTCGCCGACGACCTCGAGAAACTGGATGGCACGATCAACCCGCCGCCGCCTAACCAGTCTCCGACGGTTGATCGTGGTGGCTCTGATCCCGCGCTGTCTCAGAACGGCAACCGGGAGCTGGTTCTCGATGTCCAGTTGATGCTCCGCGAACTTGGTTATGATGTTGGCACACCGGACGGCCTTTACGGCCGCCGGACTTCGCAGAGCATCATGGCGTTCGAAGGGTCGAGCGGCCTTCCGCAAACCGGCAACGTCACCCAGGAACTCCAAGCGCAACTGCAGGCGAAGGTGGGCGTGCCGGTCGAGTCGTTGCGCCAGTCGAACACTGCAACCGCTTCATCAGGGAGCGGGGCAGAGCCGACGACGCAAACGGCACCTGCACCGACACCGATCAAAATCGTCAACTACAACGATTTCTTTGCCGGTCTGACCGTACTATCGGGTACCGGGTTCGGGTTCGACGAGGATAAGTACGTAGATCTGACGAAGTCTCTGCACACATATGAGAATGAAAGACTTGGCAGAAAGCGAAGCAATCCCGGAGCTTCGAAATTCTTCAGCGCCGACGAGTTGTAGCGAAACGCCAACTTCGTTGCGCTGGAGACTTGGCCGCGCCTGCGTGATGCGTTCGACGAGTTGATGAAGGCGCCCCGGCCGGATATCGCACGTGTGTTTGTGACCGAGGGTCAGGCCATCTATTCGTTTCCCGATAAGGCCTTCAATATTCGATCACGCATTGGCGGCAACAGCGATTCACAAGGGACGAGCGAGTTCGAGCCGTATCTTTCCGGCCTAGGCGATGGCTTCAGAACGGCGCGCGATTATGCCGACGCAACGGGCCTGGATGAACGCCTAATGCGGGCTGGCGCCTTCCTGATGGCTGAGATCGAGGAGGAACGCGGAATTTTCTGGCAGGAAAAGCAGGGAATGAAGATCGACAGGATCGTCACGCTGAAACCTATACCTGTCGAACCCCGTGATGCGGAGACGGCGATCACCACCCATGGCTACAGTAGTGGAACGTCCTTCGAGGTGGACATCGCCTTCGTCGCCAGGGGCATGACTGAAGACTCCACTGGCAAGGTCCAAGCGGAACTTGTTGCAGTTGAGATATTCGGCGGCCGCGGTGAACTGTTTCACTCGGTTTCGGCAAGCGAATTCCCCCGCGCGCAGTGATTTGGGCCAACCCTCGGGAGTGCCTTCCCCGCCTCAGCCCCACAGCCGCTTCGAGGCGATCTCCGCGCCCTGGACGAGCGCCTTGAACTTCTCGACGGCGATGTCGGGATCGACCTTGCCGATGCCCGCGAAGGTCGCGAAGCCGCAGTCCGCACCGGCGATGACCCGTTCGCGCCCGACGACGTTGGCATAGTTGCAGATGCGGTCGGCGACCACGCCGGGGTGCTCGATGTAATTCGTCACACTGTCGATGACGCCGGGCATGATGACCTTGTCGTCGGGCAGCTTCTTGTCCTCGAACACCCGCCATTCGTGCGCGTGGCGCGGGTTCGAGGATTCGACCAGCAGGCCCTGGGGCTTGGCCTTCATCAGCACGTCGAAGATCGCCTCGAACGGGATGTCGAGATGGTGCGGGCCCTCGTAGTTGCCCCAGCAGATGTGCATGCGCGCCCGGTCGGCGGGCACGTTTTCCAGCGCGGCGTTCATCGCCTCGATCTGCATCTCGGCGTGCTTCAGGAATTCGGTGTCGGACAGTTCGCGGAACTGGGTGTGCCGGCCCATCGCCAGGTCCGGGCAGTCGATCTGCAGCACGAAGCCGGCATTCGCGATCGCCTCGTATTCCTCCTTCATGACGTTCGACAGCGCTTCGAGGTAGGCGTCGTCGTCGGGGTAGTACTCGTTGTTCTGGAAGACCGTGATGACACCGGGAGAGGCGGCGTTCATGAAGAACTCGGTCGCATCGCTGCCTTCGGCTGCGGCCGTCAGGTTTTCCAG
>JAYPUG010000097.1:6435-7601 GCA_038133965.1 Rhodospirillaceae bacterium
GTCCTTGCGCAGCGGCTCGCGGTCGCGGATCACCACCTCGCCGGTGCAGCATGGCCGGTTGAGCCGCCGCGTGTCGGCCATGCGCGCCAGCATCTTGCGGAAGCCGGGGAAGTTCGAAAGATCGTCGAACCGCACCGACGGGCTTTCGCCCGAGAACCCGTCCAGGCGCTGCTGGATGTAGGTGGCATAGCCCGTCTTGCTCATCTCGCCGTCGTTGACGACGTCGAGGCCCCACTCGCGCTGCTTTGCCACGATCTCGGCGACCGCGGCGGTGACCACGCGGTCGAATTCCCCGGCGTCGTAGGGTTCGGAGAACTCGACCTTGTAGAGCAGGTCCTCGAGATCCTTCGGGCGCGGCAGGCTGCCGACGTGGGTGGTCAGGATGCGGTCGGTGCTGAGTTTCATGATTTCCCCCAAAAGAGCGCTCGCGCGCCCGTTCCGTTCGTTTGCGCGTTTATACAACGCAGCGAACGAAAAAGGCCCGCCGTTTCCGGCGGGCCTTCCGTCGCGTTTGGGTGCGCGTGGCCGCTAGGCGGCCTTCTTCTCGTGCTCGATCGCGTTGGCCGCGCCGATCGCGATCTTGCGCGGCTTCAGTTCCTCGGGAACCTCGCGCTTGAGCTCGACCACGAGCAGGCCGTTCTCGAGCCGCGCATCGACCACGTTCACATGGTCGGCGAGCTCGAAGCGGCGCTCGAAGGCGCGCGTCGCGATGCCGCGATGCAGGTACTGCGGGCCGTCCTCGGACTTTGTCTGCTCACCCTTCACGGTTAGCGAGTTGTTGTCCTGGACGATGTCCAGGTCCTCGCGCGCGAAGCCGGCGACCGCCATGGTCACCCGGTAGGCGTCCTCGTCGAGCTTCTCGATGTTGTAGGGGGGATAGGACGGCGCCTCGGCATTGAAGGCGCTGTCGAGAAGGCTCCCCATGCGGTCGAAGCCGACGGTGGAGCGGAAAAGCGGAGTCAGGTCGAGATTGTAGGTACGCATGTCACGTGTCCTCCTTCTAGAGCGACTGTGTCGTCGGCATGTCCCGCCATCTGGCCGGGACGTGCCGGGTTTCTGCGGTCCGGGAACCCGAATTCGGCGTTCCCCCGCATCGCTGTCGATTTGGGTGCGGGCCGCGGCGATTTCAAGGGCCCGCAAGCTGTTGATTGCGTATACAAAAAGGG
>JAYPUG010000098.1:0-4551 GCA_038133965.1 Rhodospirillaceae bacterium
CCCGTTCCGCTCCAGCAGGCGCGGCACGGCGAAGACCGGGCCGATGCCCATCTCGTCGGGTTCGCAGCCCGCGACGGCCAGCCCGAGGAAGCGTCCCAGCGGCTCCAGCCCGCGCTTCTCGGCCAGCTTTTCGTCCATCACAACGCAGGCGCTGGCGCCGTCCGACAGCTGGCTGGCATTGCCCGGCGTGACGGTGCCGCCCTCGCGCACGGCCTGCAGCGATGCGAGCCCCTCGGCGTTGGTGCTCGGCCGGTTGCACTCGTCACGGTCGAGGGTGACATCCTGCTCCGACACCTCGCCGGTCTCGCGGTCCCTGACCAGCATCGTGGTCTCGACCGGCACGATCTCGTCGTCGAAGCGGCCCGCCTGTTGCGCGGCGGCCGTGCGCATCTGGCTCGACAGCGCATACTCGTCCTGCGCCTCGCGGCTGACGGCGTAGCGCTTCGCGACCGTTTCCGCGGTGTCGAGCATGACCATGTAGATCTCGGGCTTGATGTTGCGCACATAGGGATCCTCGACCCGCATGTCGGCCTGGTGCTCGGGCGGCAGCGCGCTGATCGACTCGATCCCGCCGGCCACCGCGACGGGCACCTTGTCCATGACCACCCGGTTCGCCGCCATCGCGATGGACTGCAGACCCGACGAGCAGAAACGGTTGATCGTCACCGCACCGGCAGTGACGGGAATGTCGGCCCACAGCGCGGCGTGGCGCGCGAAGTTCTGGCCCGTCGCGCCCTCGGGCATGGCACAGCCCATGAGCACATCCTCGACCTCGCCCGGGTCCACGCCCGCACGCGCGACCGCGTTCCGGATCGCGAGTCCGCCCAGCTTGGCGGGCGTCGTGTTGTTGTAGGCGCCCCGATAGGCCTTGCCGATGGGGGTCCGTGCGGTGGAGACGATTACGGCACTGGTCATGGTTCATACTCCTTCGGTCGGGGCCGGCCTAGACGTGGCCGAACCGCCAGCGTTCGATGGACAGGCTGCGGCCGTCGGGGCCGCGTGAGACGGGTTCGCCCGCGAGGAAGGCATCGGCTGCGTCACGGTCCGCCACGTCGATGACGTAGAGCGCGCCAAGGCCGACCGCACCGGCTTCGTCGGCGAGCGCGCCGGCAAAGACGATGGCATCGTCGTGTTCGGCAAGGAAACGGGCCGTCTCGCCCGACGGCGTTTCCTGGAGGCCGGCCGGGTCGGTTCGCGCCAGGACGATGAACTGGGCATTGCCCTCGGTCTGAGCATAGTCGCGCTGGCGCACATCGGTCCAGGGCACCACCCGTTCGATATCGACGGTCCGAAAGATCGCGGCCGTCGAATAGGGATCCGTGCCGATATAGGCCTGCGCCTCGGCGCGCGTGGGGAAATCGACGACCCGGAAGCTGCCGTTCGCGTTGGAGCCGTCGCCCACCATCATCGGCCCGGAGTACCAGGTCTCGGCCTTGTACCTGTCCAGATGGTCGCGATGGGCATCAATGGTCTTTGCCCGGCGCTCGACCATGTCGGGCTTCGAGATACACTTGATCATCCATTCCATCGTTCCGGCTCCTGACGTCTCAAACCCTAACCCTGCTGCGGGACGGCGGCCGCAACACCCGGTGCCACGTCGGACACGTACCGGTCGCGGCCCGGCGCCCCGGCCAGCAGCATGCCGATGGGCATGTTGCCCGCGCCGAGACCCGCCGGCATCGAGACGACCGGCCCGCCGATCGCGGTCCAGGGTGCGATGTAGCGCCGGTCGCCGGTCCATTCCAGCCCTTCGGGCGCCGTCGCCGGAGCCGCCGGCCACAGGAACAGATCGTTCGGCCCGAAGGCATCGAGGAACGCAGCGCGCATGGCGTCGATTTCGCGCCGTTCCGCATCGTAGGTCTCCGTCGCGATGTCCTGGCCCTCCACGATCGATTGGCGCAACACCTTGCCGACATTCTCCGCCGGATGGTCCAGCAGGTGCGTGAACACGCGCGCAAGCTCATAGACCGTCGTGTGGCCCTGCAGCGTGTTGAGTGCCTCCATCGAAATCGGCGAGGCCACCGCCTCCACCGCGTGACCCGCGTCGCGCATCCGCGCTGCCGCTTCGTCGCGTGCCGCGATGATCTCGTCCTCGGCCTCGCCCAGGAACGGATCGTCAAGGACGACGATACGCACGTCGGACACGTCCCCGCCGCCGCGCCGCGCATGGGGCGGGCGGACGGCGTCATAGACATAACAGGCGTCCGCGACAGTCCAGCCATAGACGCCGGGCGTGTCGTAGTAGGGTGCCAGCGCCGAGATGCCATAGGTGCTCATGCTGCAGGTCGAGGGCTTGAACGCCGACACGCCGCAATAGGCCGCCGGCCGGTTGACCGACGCGACTGTCTGCGTGCCGACCGCCATCGGCACCATGCCCGCGCCCATCGCCGCGCCCGAACCGCTGCTGGATCCGCCCGGCGTGTGATTGATGTTATGCGGATTGCGCGCCGGAGAGGCGTCGTAATAGGCGAACTCGGTCGTATGGGTCTTGCCGATGACGATCGCACCGGCCGCACGCAGCGCCGAAACGATCTCGGCATCGGCCGTGGCGGGCGGCGCGTCAGCGCGCGTCCTGCTGTTGCAGCGCGTCGGCCAGCCGGCCACATCGCAGATATCCTTGATCGCGACGGGAATGCCATGGAGCGGGCCACGGAACGTTTCTGCCTTCGCCTCCGCCGTCAGGGTCTCGGCGGCCGCGCGTGCGCCTTCGGCATCGACCGAAATCCACGCCTGCACCTGCGCATCGACCGCCGCGATCCGGTCGAGACACGCCTCGACTGCCTCCGTGGGCGTCCGCGTGCCCTCGCGTATGTCGGCGGCAATCTCGACGACGCTGCCGGGCGATGCGGCGAAGGATGTCTGATCGGTCATTTTCGAAATCCGGCGGAACGGTGGGCTCAGGGGCGCGCAGGCTATCATATCAGACAGCCTCCGGGCACACTTGCTGCCGGCCGCAAACCAAGGGAGGTGTTCCGCGATGAAACTGGCGACACTCGACACCGGAGGTGCAGGACAATCCGCGCTTCAGGTCGGCGACGAGCTGCTGGACCTCGGACGTGCTGGCGGTGTGATCGACATCGCCCAGTCCATCCCCGCGACGGTGCGCGAAATTCTCGCCGACACCGAAACTCTCGACGCCGTCCGCAGGGTCCACGACACGGTCTCGCAACTGTCCGACGACGAGCTGGAACTGATGCGCATGACCAGCGCGCTGGTACGCCTCGAAGAGGCAGAACTGCTCGCACCCATCCCCAATCCGCAGCTGATCCTGTCGGTCGGCCTCAACTATTACCGCCACCTCGCCGAGATGGAGGGCACACCCGCGCCTGACCACCCGTCGGCCTTTCAGAAAAATGTGGGCTCGCTCACCGGCTCGGGCAAACCGATCGTCCTGCCGCCCCAGTGCCCCGACATGGTCGACTATGAAGGCGAGTTCTGTTTCGTCTTCGGGCGGACCTGCCACAATGTCGGTCGCGACGAGGCGATGGACTACGTCGCCGGATACACGGTCGCCAACGACGTCTCGGCGCGCGATTGGGTGGGCGAGGTGTTCGCCGCCGAAGGGACCTTCCCCGCCGCGCTTGCCTGGGAGCGCAACGTGATGGGCAAGCAGTTGCCGACGTTCACACCGTGCGGTCCTGTCGTCACCACGGCCGATGAGATCGACGACCCCAACGATCTGCTGCTCGAGTTCCGGCTCAATGGCGAGGTATTGCAGTCGACCCGTACCGACGACCTGATCTTCGGCATTCCCGAGATCATCGCCTATTTCTCTCAATGGTACCGGTTTGCTCCCGGAGACATCGTGACGACGGGCTCACCCGCCGGAGTCGGGTTCGGCCGCGATCCCAAGATCTTCATGAAACCGGGCGACGTCGCGGAGGTAACGCTGGAGGGTGTGGGGAGCCTGCGCAATCCGGTCGTCGCCGACTGAACGCGCTCAGGACCCGAGCAACGCCTCGCCAAGGCGGCGGTACCGTGCGCGCGTCGCGCCGCCGAACAGCGGGTCGTCGAGTTCCGGAACGCGCACGGCAAGAGCGGCGCGTTCCGCCTCGTCGAGGATCTTGCGCGCCAGCGGAAACAGCCTTTCCTCTTCCATATCCAGATGGCGACGCAGTTGCGCAATAAAGTCTTGCGCAAGCCGAACGAACGCATCGCGGCGGACCGTCTCCTCTCCGGCCACGGCACGGGCGGCTCGATCGAACGCGCGCGCCATGTCGGCGATGGTTTCGTGTTCATGGGCAATCGAGCTGGCCGCGCCGGCGGGAATCGCATCGCGCTCGCGCAAACGTTCCAACAACGCGTCTTCGACCGGGTGATGGAACCGGTCGGGATATTCGAGCAGATATTCCGAAATCGCAGCGATGGTGTCGACGTCCGCGTGGAGCCCGCCCTCCAGCCGGTCCACCTCGCGTTCGAGCAGCCCGGTTAGCGCGCGCATGTTCGCGTGATCGTCGATGAGGATGTCGATGATGTCGGCCATGGGTACCCCGGATGTCACTGCCCAGACTAGCGAGTGCCGATGCATCGGCGCGTTGACTGAGATCAAGC
>JAYPUG010000098.1:4561-7579 GCA_038133965.1 Rhodospirillaceae bacterium
TCCCGCAACAGCGCACGCCGAAGGAAAGTTCCAGCCATGAGCGACAGGATCGCCGCCGAACGCATCGTCGATTGCCTCGTCGAGGCCGGAATCGATCATTTCTTCGGCCTGCCCGGGGGGGCGACCATGGAAATCTACAAGGCGCTGCACGGGCGCGAGAGCGAGATTCGCCCCGTCGTGCCGCGCGACGAGCAGACCGCATCCTGCATGGCGGACATGTACGGAAAGCTCACCGGCAAGCCCGGCGTCTTCGCGGCCCAGGGCGCGTTCGCGGGCTCGACAGGCATGTTCGGTGTCATCGAGGCATACCTCGCAAGCACGCCGATGCTGGTTCTGACCGAGATGACCGACACCAACGGCTTCGTGGTCCACGGCCCGATCCAGTCGGGCGCGGGCCAGTACGGCTCATTCGACCTGCCGTCGGTACTGCGCGGCGCGACCAAGTACACGGCCACGGCGCACCAGCCGCGCGAGGCGGTGATCGGCGTCCAGCTGGGCCTGAAGCACGCGCTGTCCGGACGGCCCGGGCCTGCCGCCTGTATCTTCCGGGCCAACGTGCTCGCCGAACCGGTCGCGGACGGGGGCCTGCCGGAGATTCACGACACGACCCGGCTGCTGACCACGACGAAGACCCTGCCGCCCGACGGCGCACTCGACGCGGTCGCCGAGGCGCTCGCCGGCGCCGAGCGCCCTGTAATCGTCGCGGGCAACGGCGTGCGCATCGCGCGTGCGTTCGACGCGCTGCGCGACCTGGCCGAAGCGCTCGGCGCGCCGGTGGTCACGAGCTATCTGGGCAAGAGTGCACTTGCCGAGACCCACGATCTTGCGGCCGGCGGCATCGGCTACACCGGCATGCCCGTCGCCAACGACACCGTCGGTGCTGCGGACACGATCCTCGTCGTCGGCTGCCGGCTGAAGCCGCAGGAGACCTGTTACGAGCATCCCGCGATGTTCGACCCGGCGCGCCAGCGCATCTTCCAGATCGACATCGATCCGCGGAATGCGTCCTGGACGATCCCGGCCGAGATCGCGCTGACCGGCGATGCCGGGCTCACCCTCGTCGCGCTCGTCGAACGGCTGCGCGGACGTGTCTCCAACGCGGATGTGCGCCGCAAGGCATTCGCAGAGATGAAGGCCGCACGCGGGCTCTTCGCCGAGCCGGCAAGCGGGTCGGACGCACGGCCCATCCTGCCCCAGCGCTTCGTCGCCGAGGTCGCCAGCGCCGCGCCCGAGGACGCCATCGTGTGCTCGGATGCGGGCAACAACCGGCACTGGATGAACCACTTCTTCCGCACCCGACGCGCCGGCTGCTATTTCGGCAGCGGCGGCATCGGCGGTGTGAGCTGGTCCATGGCCGCTGCGCTCGCCGCCGCGATCATCGAACCCGCGCGGCCCGCCATCGGCGTGTGCAGCGACGGCGGGTTCGCGATGCAGATGCACGCGCTGCTCACGGGCGTGCAGTACGGTGCAGCACCGATCCACGTGGTGATGAACAATTCCCGCCTCGGCATGACCGCCGAGGGCATGGGCAACCGCTCCGTCGGCAACGAGTTTCCCGACACCGACTATGCGAAGATCGCGAGCGCCATGGGCGCGGAAGGCGTGCGCGTCGATCGGCCGGGCGACGTGGGCGATGCCGTGCGAGCGGCGGTGGAGGCCGCGCGGGGCGGGCGCGACCGCCCGACTGTCATCGACGCCGTGATCGAGCCGAACGAATCCATGCGCCAGGCGATCTATTCGCCCCTCGCCACCGAGGCGGCACGGGGCGTCAGGCCGTCCGCAGGCTGAGACGGCGGGCGATCGGGATTCGGCGCTACGCCGGTTTTCGGGGTAGGTTGCACGCAGGAAACAGGGGGAATCGCCGCATGAGCATCGAATCCGAACGCCTGACGGGCTTCGACCCGCAATCGGCCGCGCGCTACACCAGGGACGGCACCGGCGAGGACTATGCCGAGGAGGTGCGCGGTGTGCCGCACCTCGAGCTGCCGGTCCTCGACCTGGCGGACCTGGACCCCGGCGACCAGGCAGGCCTGCAGCGCAAGGCCGACGCGCTGCGCGAGGCGATTTCGGGGATCGGCTTCCTGGCGGTGGTGAATCACGGCGTGCCGGCCGACACGATCGCGACCATGCAGGACCGGGCAGCGGATTTCTTCGACCGGCCGGTCGAGGAGAAGGCGGCACTCGCCATCGACCGTCACGAGCGCGGCTATACGGGCCTCAACGTCGAGGTCTTCCACGACATCCGCCAGGGCGACAAGCCGCGCAACGACCTGAACGAGGCGTTCAACTTCGGGCATGAATATGCCGAGGACGACCCCAACCGGATCGCGGGCAAGCGCATGTTCGCCGCCAACCGCTGGCCCGACGTCGCGGGCTTCGACGCGGCCGCGACCCGCTACCTGGCCGACATGGAGACCCTGTCGAAGCGCATGCTGCCCGTCTGGGCGACAGCCCTCGACCTGGAGTCGGACTATTTCGCACCCTATTTCGAGAACGCGCATTCCTACGTCCGGGTGATCCGCTATCCCGCGAAACCCGAGCTCGATCCGGCCGACATGGGCATCCGCGCCCATGCCGACACCTCGTTCGTCACGCTTCTGCCGCGCGAGAACGAGCCAGGCCTGCAGGTGATGACGACGGGCGGAGACTGGGTCTGGCCGGACTGCCCCGAAGGCGGGATCGTCGTGAACTTCGGGATGTTCATCGAGCAGGTTTCAAACGGCAGGGTGCGCGCGACGCCCCACCGGGTGATCCCGCCGGTCGGCGGCACCCGTTACTCGATGCCGCTGTTCATGTGCCCACAACTCGACGCGCCGATGGCGTGCCTGCCGACCTGCCACGACGCGGACAATCCGCCGCGCGCCGACGCCGAGACCTTCTGGCACTTCCACACCGCCCACATGGCGAAGATCTATCCCCACTTCGCCGCGCACGAGGGCGAGGCCTAGCCCAGGCAAAGCGCGCGCGGAGGCGCGATCCGACATGCAGAACGAAATCACCGGCGCATCGGCCTTCCTG
>JAYPUG010000099.1:0-2274 GCA_038133965.1 Rhodospirillaceae bacterium
CATCGCGAAGTCTTCATCGGGCCGCACCGAGCCGTCCTTGGGCGGCAGGTCGCGCACATGGCCGTAGGAGGCAAGTACGGTGTAATCGTCACCAAGATACTTGTTGATGGTCTTGGCCTTGGACGGCGATTCGACGACAACGACGTTCATGGAATGGGGTTTCGCTTCCGTTTCCTGCGTTGGCGAAAGGGACGCCCGGGCGCGGTTAAAATAGCGTCAACAGGCCGCGACCCGGTTTCCCGGATGCCTCTCGAGACGGCCTGCAAGCTCCAGTTTGAGCAGGATCGTCCTTACGACAGGCGCGGTTAATTGGCACCGACGCACGATTTCGTCAACTGCGACGGGTTCGGGCGAAAGGCAGGCGACAACCGCGTCACGGCTCTCGTCGTCGCTTGCGGAGAGGTCGAGAAGGGGCGCGATCGCCACTGTTTCGGCGCGTTGCGGACGGCCCGGTGCGCGCTCCAGAAGCGGCGCCACGGCCTCACGGATGTCGTCTGCGTCGCGGACTAGGGTCGCACCCTCCCGGATCAGGTTGTTCGCACCCCAGACCCGCGGATCGAGCGGTGAGCCGGGTACGGCCAGCACCTCGCGGCCCTGTTCGCCGGCGAGGCGAGCGGTGATGAGAGACCCCGACCGCCGCGCAGCCTCGACCACGACGACGGCATGCGATAGGCCCGAGACGATCCGATTGCGGCGCGGGAAGTATTGCGGCTTGGGTTCGGTGCCGGGAGGCATCTCGCTGACAATGGCGCCCGTTTCACGAATGCGTGCGTAGAGTTCGGTGTTTTCCGGCGGATAGACGATATCGAGCCCGCCGGCCATGACCGCGACCGTCGCTCCACCCGAGGCCAGCGCACCCTCGTGTGCGGCCGTATCCACACCGCGCGCAAGCCCGGACACGATCGCGAAGCTGTCATCGGCGGCAAGGTCCGATGCGATCGTCTCGGCCAGCCTGCGTCCGTTGGCAGAGGCGTTGCGTGCGCCCACGATTGCGATTCCCGTGCGATGGAGTGCGCCGGTATCGCCGATGACCGAGAGGACCGGTGGCGCGTGGTCGAGGCTCGCAAGAGCCTCGGGATAGGCCGTCTCTCCGAGGGTGACGAGCGTCGCGCCAAGCGCGTCGAGCCGTACGAGTTCGGACTCGGCGTCCTCTGCGGATGCGATTTGCAGGCCCTTGCGGCCAGCCCGTCCCGCCATGTCCGGCAAGGCCGCGAGCGCGTCGGACGCGGTGCCGAAATGCGCCATCAGCTCCCGCCATGTTGCTGGTCCCACGCCGCGTGTGCGGATCAGGCGGAGCCGGTCGCGCCGTTCATGGTCTGTGATCGGATCGTGGTTCACGCGTGCGAGGATGGCCCCGCCCGCGGCGCGCGGTCAACTCGATGCGCCGGAACCCTGCTTGCGCAGCCGGATGCGCGATTCCTCGCCGCGCAGCAGGCGGCGAACGTTCGCATGGTGGCGAAGCCAGACGAGAACCGCGAGGAAGATGGCAAGACCGGCCGCCTGCGGTTCGCCGAGCAGCCAGGCATAGACCGGGGCGAGCGCGATCGAGACCAGAGCCGCGAGCGAGGAATATCGGAACACCAGCGCCACGCCGATCCAGGTACCGGTCGTGACTAGGCCCAGGGGCCATGTGAGGCCGAACAACACGCCCAGTGTGGTGGCGACGCCCTTTCCGCCGCGGAACCGCAGCCAGACCGGAAACAGGTGTCCGAGGACGACGGCAAGCGCAGCGAAGAAGGCGACATCGGGGCCGAACCAGTACCAGGTGCTGAACACGGCGGCGTAGCCCTTGGCCGCGTCGAGCAGGAGCGTCGCGGCGGCAAGCTTCTTGCTGCCGGTTCGCAGCACGTTGGTGGCCCCGATGTTGCCCGACCCCATGGCGCGAAGGTCGCCCATCCCCGCGATGCGGGTGAGGATCAGGCCGAAGGGGATCGAGCCGAGCAGGTAGGCACCGATAACGGGCGGGGCAAAGACCTGCCAGCCATAGACCAGGTTCTTCCAGTCGGGAATGGAAAAGGTCGCCTGGAATACGCTCCAGTAGAACAGGATGGGGCCTGCGCCTTCCTCCATCGTTCGCTGCCCCGCCGGTCGCCGCTATTCCGGTGCCGTATAGAGCGTGCGTCCGTCCACCACCGTGCGGATCACGCGCCCCTGAACGAGGCGTCCGTCGAAGGGCGAGTTCTTCGATTTCGACACGAACGCGTCGGGCTCGATCCGGGTCGGTCGCTCGGGATCGAAGACCACCATGTCGGCGGGAGCCCCCGCCGCGAGACG
>JAYPUG010000099.1:2284-5847 GCA_038133965.1 Rhodospirillaceae bacterium
TTCGGCCGGACGCGACGTGACCCGGGCCAGCGCGTCGGGCAGGTCCAGATGGCCGTTGTGGACCAGTTCGAGGGTCAGCGCGAGGAGGCTTTCCAGCCCCGCGGCCCCGAACTCGGCCAGTTCGAAAGGCAGGCGCTTGGCCTCCTGGTCCTGGGGAAAGTGATCGGAGGCAATGCAGTCGATGGTGCCGTCAGCCAGCCCCGCGACGACCGCCTGGCGGTCGGCTTCGCTGCGCAGCGGCGGCGAAAGCTTGGCGAAGGTGCGGTACTCGCCCACGGCCAGCTCGTTCAAAGCGAAATAGGGCGGGGCGGTGTCGCAGGTAACGGCGAGACCCTCTGCCTTTGCCCTGCGTATGCACTCGACGCCGCCTGCCGTCGATACGTGGGCGGCGTGGTAGCGCCCGCCCGTCATGCGCACCAGCGACAGGTCGCGTTCGAGCATGATTGTCTCGGCCTCGTTCGGGATGCCGGGCAGACCGAGGCGGGTCGAGAGCTCGCCCGACTGCATGACCCCGCCCGAGGCGAGCGACGGTTCCTCGGCGTGCTGCACGATCAGCGCGTCGAACGCCTGAGCATATTTAAGGGCCCGTGACAGGGTCTTGGCGTTGGCGACGGCGCCGCGCCCGTTGGTGAAGGCGACCGCGCCCGCGTTCTTCAGCAGGCCCATCTCGACGATTTCGTCGCCGGACGCGCCCCGGGTCACGGTGGCGTAGGCGAAGACCTTCACGAGTTTTACATCGCGTGCGCGGCGCGCAACGAATTCGAGCACCGATGCATCGTCGATGGCCGGATCCGTGTCGGGCAGGGTGACGACCGCGGTCACACCGCCCGCTGCCGCGGCCCGGCTGCCACTCTCGATGTCTTCCTTGTGTTCGTTGCCCGGCTCGCAGAAATCGACCCGCATATCGACCAGCCCGGGTGCCAGAACCGCACCGGCGCAGTCCACGATCTCGGCATCGGCCGGTTTGCCGCCGTTGAAGATGTCGGGTCCGATGGCGGCAATGCGCTCGCCGTCGGTCAACAGGCCACCGGACGCGTTCGCAGGCGCATCCAGGCCGGACGCCGGGTCGATCACCCGCGCGTTGATATAGGCGGTCTTGCCGCTCATCGGCCTGCCTGGCTTCCGTCGCGCGTCAGCACGTCGAGGCAGGCCATGCGGACGGCGACGCCCATCTCGACCTGTTCGCGGATCAGCGAGCGGTCGATATCGTCGGCGACGTCGGAATCGATCTCGACACCACGGTTCATCGGGCCGGGATGCATGATCAGCGCATCCGGCTTGGCGTGCTGCAGCTTGTCGTAGTCGAGGCCGTAGAAGTGGAAATACTCGTGCACAGAAGGCACGAAGGAACCCTCCATGCGTTCGCGCTGGAGGCGTAGCATCATGACGATGTCGCAGTCGGCCAGCCCTGCGCGCATGTCGGTGAAGACCTCGACACCCAGACGGTCGATCGCGGGTGGCAGCAGGGTCGGTGGCGCGATCACGCGGACCCGCGCGCCCATGGTCTGCAGCAGATAGATGTTGGAGCGCGCGACCCTGCTGTGCGCCACGTCGCCGCACAGCGCGACCAGAAGGCCCTGCAGGTGTCCCTTGCGCCGGCGAATTGTCAGCGCGTCGAGCAGCGCCTGCGTCGGGTGCTCGTGGCTGCCGTCGCCGCCGTTGACGACGGCACAGTTGACCTTTTCCGACAGCAGCTTCACGGCACCTGCATTGTTGTGACGCACGGCCAGCGCGTCGGCATGCATGGCGTTGAGCGTCATCGCCGTGTCGATCAGCGTCTCGCCCTTCTTGATGGAGGATGAGCCGACCGCGATGTTGATGACGTCGGCACCCAGCCGCATGCCCGCCAGCTCGAACGAGGTGCGGGTGCGGGTGGAATCCTCGAAGAAGAGGTTGATGAGCGTCTTGTCGCGCATCAGGTCGAACTTGGGTCCGCGCGCGCGATTGTGTTCGGCGTAGAAGTCGGACAGGTCGAGCAGGTAGCCGATCTCGTCCGGCGACAGGTCCTGGATTCCCAAAAGATGACGATGTGGAAACGGGAAATCCGCCGGCAGATCGGGGGCGGACAGGCCTGTATTGGCGGCGCTCATTAAAGCCGGAATATAGGTACGGGAATCCACCTATTGCAAGGCGTTGTTGCACCGCGCCGGCAATCGGGCGTTTGAATGGCCGTTCTGGCGGCGCGTTGTCCGCGTCTGCTAGAAGGAGCCGACGACAACGCAGGGCAGGGGGCCAGGCGATGAAGGCGGTGATACTCGCGGGTGGTCTCGGCACGCGGCTGGCCGAGGAGACCGAACTCCGGCCCAAGCCGATGATCGAGATCGGCGGCAGGCCGATCCTCTGGCACATCATGAAGATCTATGGCCATCACGGGATCACGGATTTCGTGATTTGCGTCGGTTACCGCGGCTACATGATCAAGGAGTACTTCGCCAACTATGTCCTGCATTCCGCCGATGTGACCGTCGATATCGCGCGCAATGAAATCGCCTATCACAACCAGGCGCCCGAGCCCTGGCGGGTAACCCTGGTGGACACGGGCGACGAGACCCAGACGGGGGGACGGATCGCGCGTGTGGCCGAACATCTCGGAGGCGAACCGTTCTGCCTGACCTATGGCGACGGGGTCGCCGATATCGACGTGGCCGCCAGCATCGCCTTCCACGGGGCACAGGGCGCACGCTGCACCATGACGGCCGTGCGTCCGCCGGGCCGCTTCGGCGCGGCGGAACTGGAGGGAGACCGGGTCGCGCGCTTTGCCGAGAAGCCGCGTGGCGACGGAGGCTCGATCAACGGCGGCTTTTTCGTGTGCGAGGCCAGCGTCCTCGACCTTATCGAAGACGATTCAACCGTTTGGGAGCAGGCACCGCTCAACGGCATGGCCGAGCGTGGCGAACTTGCGGCCTTCCGCCACGACGGTTTCTGGCAGCCCATGGACACGCTGCGCGAGAAGCGCCAGCTCGAGGAGTTGTGGGATTTGGGCCAGGCGCCGTGGAAGGTCTGGGATTGACGAGCCGCATCGCGGGAACCATCTAACGGGCGGAGAGCCGTGATGGAAATCAATGCCCGCTTCGACGAACGCGTCGTCCTGAACACGAACGACATGGAATGGATCCCCTCGCCCCTGCCGGGCGTGGAGCGTCGAATGCTCGACCGGATCGGGGACGAGGTGGCGCGGGCCACCTCGATCGTGCGCTACGCGCCGGGCAGCGCGTTCTCGCCCCACACTCATACGGGCGGGGAGGAATTCCTCGTCCTCGACGGGGTGTTTACCGACGAGCATGGCGATTTCGGGCCGGGTACCTATGTGCGAAACCCTTCGGCTCGGCCCACACGCCGTCGAGCGCCGCGGGATGCACAATCCTGGTGAAGCTCTGGCAAATGGATCCCGAAGACCAGACCTTCGTGCGCACCGATACAACGAACACCGAATGGCAGGCGACCGGTGAGGACGGAGTCGAGGTTATGCCGCTCCACGAATACGGCTCCGAGCGGGTCGTGCTGGTGCGCCTTGCACCCGGTGTTTCGTGCAAGGCCCGGGAGTTGCCCGGTGGTGCGGAGTT
>JAYPUG010000099.1:5869-7518 GCA_038133965.1 Rhodospirillaceae bacterium
GACGAGGACGGCCGCTATCCGGCCGGCACCTGGCTGCGCAATCCGCCCGGTTCGCGCCATGCACCGTTCAGCGAGGCCGGCTGCACGATCTGGATGAAGACCGGCCATCTGGCCGAGGTGCGCGGGCTGGAAGTTCCGGCCTAGCGCGCCTTGGCGTCGGCACCGGTGAAATCAGCCAGTCCGCCGCCGTGGCGGGCCAGATGGTCGTGGATCAGTTCGTCCACCGCGTCGAAGCGCATCTCGAGGTTGTCGGCAGGGATGTTCACGGGCGCGTACTCGAGTATGGCGTCGAGGCGTACCAGCCAGCGTCGCCAGCCGGGCACGCGCGTGAATACAGCATCGGGGTCGCGCAGGAAAATCGCGATGGCGCGCACGACGAACTTGCGCCGCCGCTCGACCTTCTCGATCTCCGGCCACGCGATCCAGCCGACACCGAACATCGACGCGTTGTCCCACAGCCCCTCGGGCGCGATGACCAGCGCCGGGGTGCGCACGATCAGTCGGCGGACCGCGTAGAGCCCCGTCACGGCGAAGAAGAGGATGGCACCGCCGCCGATCAACCGCGTCTCCAGGGTCGGGGTGGCTGCGAAGGCGACCCCCGCAAGGATGAAGACCAGCGAGCCGACGGCGTTCATCGCCAGTTTCCAGCGAGCGGGATAGATCGTGATGTGCGCCGGAACATCCGGTTCGCGGCCGCTCATCACGCGTTCCTCAGGAAGTCGAGGAAGTTCTGAAGGATGATCGACGCCGCCAGCTTGTCGATCACCTCGCCGCGGCGCTTTCGAGTCATGTCGGCCTGATCGATCAGGACCCGCTCGGCCTCGGCGGTGGTCAGCCGCTCGTCCCAGAACGCAATGGGGAGGTCCGTCTTGCCGGTCATGTTTTGGGCAAACGCGCGGGTCGATTGGGCGCGGGGGCCCTCCGAGCCGTCCATGTTGCGCGGCAGGCCGAGCACCAGCCCGCCGATCTCGCGTTCGGCGATGACCGCGAGGAGTTTTTCGGCGTCCGCCGTGAACTTGGTCCGCCTGATGGTCTCAAGCGGCGATGAAACCGTGAGCGCGGAGTCCGAGACCGCCAGCCCGATGGTCTTCGTGCCCAGGTCGAGACCAAGAAGTCGCGTTCGCGGCGCGCGTGCGGAGGACATTTCCACGGGTTCGACGAGGGGCATGGAGTTCGTTCCGGTTTACGGGTCGGCGTGTCCATGCGGGCATGGCGGGCGGCGCCCGGAAATCCGGGCAATACCCCCGAAACTTAACCGATTGTTCAGCGAAACGCGCGCAAATGGCTGCTGGATGGCCGACATGGCGGAAAAATCCTGACGAGGAACACATCACGCATGCATACGCATGGCAGCAATAGCGGCGGGTTAATGGCGTTTCTTGGATTGGTTTCGCGATGGCGCGAACATCTGGTCCCTGTCGCGTTTGCCGCCGTAACCCTCCCCGTGTTTGTCCTCGTTGGTGTCCTCATGGTGCACACCGAACAGGAAGGCGCGACCGTGTCTATGGTGCGCGCCAGCCAGGACCAGACGGTCGGCCTGGCGCGCAGTGTTGCCAACGCACATGCGGAATCGATCGCCTATCTTCTGGCCTTCGAGAGGGACGACGGGCCGGACCAGCTGCCGCTTGCCGTCGGTCAGTCCGGCATGG
>JAYPUG010000100.1:0-2094 GCA_038133965.1 Rhodospirillaceae bacterium
GCCTATGTTCACGGGTGTTACGCGGCGCGTGCCCGGTTCTCGGGAACGCGGCAGATGCCTGCGCAAAAGGGCGAACAGCAGACCTGGGCCGTTCGCTTGGGCGACGCGAGTGTTCCGGTGACGGTTTCATACGGGGAGCGCGGCGCACGTGTCGCGGTCGATGGGACCGAGCTTGTCGTTGAGACAGGCTGGATGCTTGGGGATCCCGTGTGCGAGGTGCGGATCGACGGAGAGCCGGCAGTTGTCCAGATCGACCGCCTGGGCATTGGCTACCGCCTGACCCACCGCGGTGTGGAAGCGCTTGTTCGCGTGCTTTCGCCGCGTGCGGCGGAACTCGACGCCAAGATGCCCGAGAAGCAGCCGCCGGACCTGAGCCGGTTCGTGCTGTCGCCCATGCCGGGCCTCCTGGTCTCGCTTGCGGTCGAACCCGGCGCACAGGTGCGGGCCGGCGAAGAGGTCGCGGTCGTCGAGGCGATGAAGATGGAGAACGTCTTGCGTGCCGTCTCCGACGGGGTCGTCAAGACGCTTCATGCCGAACCGGGTGACAGCCTGAGCGTCGATCAGCCGATCGTCGAATTCGAATGACGACCGGTGGCCGGGCTGTGCGCGTGCGCATCTCCGGCCGTGTCCAGGGCGTCTGGTTCCGTGCCTGGACAGTCAGCATGGCCAAGGATTTCGGGCTCGATGGCTGGGTGCGCAACCGGTCGGACGGCTCGGTCGAAGCGGTGTTTGCCGGGCCTGGCCCCCAGGTGGACAAGATGCTTGCGCATTTCCGGGACGGTCCGCCTGCTGCGCGCGTGGATGCGCTCGAAAGCGACGAGATCGAGCCCGCAACTTACGAGGGCACCGGGTTTAGGCAGCTTCCGACGGAATAGCGGAATCGCCGAAAACCTCGGCGAAGCTCTCACGCAGCGCTGTGTCCAGGTCGGCCATGTCTGCTCCGATCCCCAGATCGGCAAGACTGGTGACGCCCAAGTGCGCGTCCGCGATGCCGCACGGGACAATGCCCTGGAAGTGCGCGAGGTCCGGCGTCACGTTGATTGCAAGGCCGTGATAGGTGATCCAGTGGCGGACGCGGACGCCGATGGCCGCGATCTTGTCTTCGCGCCCGTCCTTGTGCGCGACCCAGATACCCACCCGTCCCTCGCGGCGTTCGCCCGCAACGCCGAAGCGGGCGAGGGTCGCGATGGTCCAGGCCTCAAGTCCACGGACGTACGCACGAAGATCCTGTCCGCGGTTGCGCAGATCGAGCATCGCGTACGCCACTCTCTGGCCCGGCCCGTGATACGTGTATTGGCCGCCGCGGCCTGTTTCGAACACCGGGAAACGCTCTGCATCCAAGAGGTCCGACGGGCGTGCGCTGGTGCCGGCCGTGTAGAGCGGCGGATGCTCCACGAGCCAGATGCGTTCGTTCGCCTGACCGTCGCGTATGGCGGCGACGTGGCGTTCCATTGCCGCAACGGCATCGGGGTAGGGTGTCAGCCCGGGGGCGACAACCCATTCGACGCCTTGCTGCGCGGGGACCGCGCGAGGATGCTCCGTTGGTGCCATGATCGTGTCCTGATCCGGGAATATAATGCGGTTGCGGTCGTTTTTCCCGATTTCAGGTTGCCAGCGTTGGAAGGATCGCGCATCTAACGCGCAAGAGGGCACGGACGCTATAGCGTTTGAGAATCGGGTTGAGGTTGTGATGGCCCATCAGGCGGATACGGACGACACGACGAACGCGGTCGAGACCGAGCGGAGCTACGGTGTCGATGAAGCTCTCGTGCGGACGTTTGAAGCCGCTGCCGTGTCAGGTGGGTTCGAGGATTTCGACCCTCTGATCGATGGCCTGCACGCCTCCGACCTGGCCGATCTTTTCGAGGAATTGAGCTCGGAAGGCCGCAACCGGCTTCTCGAACATCTTCGTGAACGCCTGGACCCGGAAGTATTGACCCATCTCGATGATGTGGTCCGGGAAGATTTTCTCGAGGAACTGACGCCGCAAGAGGTCGCGGCGGCAATTACCGAGCTCGATACCGACGATGCGATCGATGTCTTCGAGGACATTCCCGAAGATGATCAAGCGCAGGTTCTTGAACAGCTCTCACC
>JAYPUG010000100.1:2104-7425 GCA_038133965.1 Rhodospirillaceae bacterium
CCCTCGGACCGCGCCGTCCTCGAGCAGGCGCTGACCTATCCGGAGGACAGCGCCGGCCGTCTCATGCAGCGCGAGATCGTGACGGTGCCCAAGGACTGGTCCGTGGGCAACACGATCGACTACATGCGCGCGCGCGCATCCCATTTGCCACGCGATTTCTATGACATCTACGTGGTGGACGAGGAACGTCGCCCGGTCGGTGCGGTTCCACTCTCGCGCCTGATGCGCAACCAGCGTGACGTGCGTATCGACGACATCATGCTGGCTGATCTGCGTGTGGCACGCACGGAGATGGATCAGGAAGAGGTCGCGCTGATGTTCAGCCAGTATGCACTCGTATCGGCACCGGTGATCGATGTCGACGGATTGTTGGTGGGTGTGATTACGGCTGACGACATCGTCCATGTCGTTCACGAAGAGGCCGAAGAGGATCTGCTGCGTCTGGGTGGCGTGCGCGAGGACGACTTCTACGAGGCCGTCTTCGACACGACCCGGGCCCGGTTTTCGTGGTTGTTCGTGAATCTGGGAACGGCGATTGTTGCCTCGATTGTCATTGGCCTGTTCGATGCCGCGATCGAACAGGTCGTCGCTCTTGCAGTGCTGATGCCCATCGTCGCCTCGATGGGCGGCAACGCCGGCACCCAAACCCTTACGGTCGCAGTGCGCGCGCTTGCGATGAAGGAATTGACGGCCACCAACGCGGCCCGGATTGTCGGCAAGGAAGTCATCGTCGGCGGGATCAACGGCCTCGTGTTCGCAATACTCATGGGGCTTATCGCGTGGATCTGGTTCGATACGCCGACCATCGGGTTCATCATTGCGGCGGCGATGATCATCAATCTTTTGGTGGCGGGTTTTGCCGGGGTCGCCATACCCATCGTTCTCGACCGTATGGAGATCGATCCAGCCGTCGCATCGGCCGTCATTCTCACCACCGTTACCGACGTGGTCGGCTTTCTCTCCTTCCTCGGTTTGGCAGCGATCGTTCTCCTATGACCGCCGGGAAAACCGTTGCGGCGTATGGCACATGGCCTTCGGAAATTTCCGCGGCAATGATCGCGGAGTCGGCGATTTCACTCGGCGGCGTGCTCACAGATGGCGGGGATCTCTACTGGCTCGAGGGAAGGCCGAGCGAAGGCGGGCGCGTCGTTCTCGTCCGTCATTCGGAATCCGGCGCGTTCGATATCACGCCCGAAGGGTATTCGGTCCGCACCCGTGTCCACGAGTATGGCGGCGGTGCGGCGCTGATATCGGACGGCGAGGTGTTCTTTGTGAACTTCGCCGATCAACGCATTTACTGTCAGCCCGTAAACGGAACGCCTGCCGCGGTCACCGGCGAGACAGGCGACCGTTACGCCGACATGTCGCACGATAAGGCACGGAACCGCCTGATCTGCGTTCGTGAGAGGCATGAAGACGCTGGCGTCGCGAATGCCCTTGTATCCGTATCCCTGGAAGACGGCAGTGTGTCGGTACTGGATGGGGGGCACGATTTCGTTTCGAACCCGAGAATTTCACCTGATGGGAAACGACTTTCCTGGTTGAGTTGGGAACTCCCCGACATGCCGTGGGATGCGACGGCGCTCTGGGTCGCCGAAATCGGGTCGGACGGGACGCTGGGCATCCCCGTGAAGGTGGCGGGCGGTGGCCACGAGTCGATCTTTCAGCCCGAATGGCGGCCCGACGGATCGCTGGTGTTCGTGTCGGACCGGACGGGCTGGTGGAACCTGCACTGCTGGGACGGCGGGTCAGTGGCCGCGCTCTTCGAGACGGATGCGGAGTTTGGTTTGCCGCAATGGGTGTTCGGGATGCGGACATATGATGTGCGCCCGGATGGATCGCTTGTGTGCGCCTGGTCGCGGGAAGGCCGATGGCAGCTTGGCGTATTTTCCGATGGCATTCTGACTGCGTTCGAATTGCCCGACGACGATATTTCGGGTGTTCGCGTCTGTGGCGACCGCGTGGCGTATATCGGCGGGTCGCCCCGGGCGCCTGCCGCGGTCGTATCGTTCGATTCCGCCGCCGGCACGCGAAACGTTGTCCGGCGGTCTTTTCCCGGTGACCTCGACCCCGCGCACCTTTCGAAACCCCTGATGGCGGTGTCGGTCACGCCTTTCACTACCCACCTTGCAATGCCGCCTGTACGGGGCCCGCAGGGGAACGCCCGCCACTGCTGGTGCGAGGCCATGGCGGGCCGACAGGAGCATCCTCGCCGTCTTTCAGCCTCGCGATCCAGTACTGGACCAACCGGGGTTTTGCCGTCCTCGACGTCAACTATCGCGGGAGCACGGGTTTCGGGCGGCCGTACCGGGAGGCGCTTTACGGGCAATGGGGCGTCGCGGACGTGGACGACATGGTCGCCGGTGCCGAATATCTCGTGTCCCGGGGGGGGGCGGATCCGCATCGACTGGCAATACGAGGCGGAAGTGCAGGGGGATACACCACACTCGCAGCGCTCGCCTTTCGCGATACCTTCTCGGCCGGTGCGAGCCTGTACGGAATTGGTGACCTGATGACGCTCGCACGCGATACACACAAGTTCGAGAGCCGCTACCTCGACCGCCTCATCGGCCCGCTACCCGAGGCGGCGGATGTTTATCGCGAGCGTTCGCCGATAAACCATGTCGAAGGGCTCGACTGCCCCGTCATCTTCCTGCAGGGCGACGAGGACCGGGTGGTGCCGCTCAACCAGGCCGAGGCGATGGTGGATGCTCTCGATGCCCGCGGAATTCCCGTGGCCTATGTCCTTTTCGAGGGCGAGGGGCATGGCTTCCGGAAAGCCGAGAACGTGTGCCGGGCGCTGGAATCCGAACTGGCCTTCTACGGGCGGATTTTCGGGTTTCTGCCCGCGGACGAACTGCCGCCTGTCGAGATCCGGAATCTCGACGGGTAAACCGGACAGATCCAACAGGGAGCTATTGATGAAGTTGTATGATTACTGGCGTTCGTCGGCGGCGTTTCGAATGCGTATTGCACTCAATCTGAAGGGGCTCGAGGCGGAGCGGGAGTACATTCACTTACGCCGCAAGGATCAGAGTTCGGATGTCTATCTTGCCGTCAATCCGCAGGGGCTTGTCCCGGCGTTGATCGACGATGACGGGACCACCGTCGTGCAATCGATGGCCATCATCGAATATCTCGACGAGACGCGACCCAATACACCGCGCTTGTTGCCTGATGACCCGGGAGGGCGCGCGCGCGTGCGGGCCATCGCTCAGGCGATCGCGTGCGATATCCATCCCCTCAACAATCTCCGCGTGCTGCGCTTGTTGGGTACAGCTTTCGATATCGGGGAAGAAGCGCGAAACGAGGCCTGGTACAAGCATTGGATCGACGAGGGGATGCGTGGCCTCGAAGGTCTTGTTGCAGACGGTGGGGCGGGCCGATTTGCTCACGGCGATACGCCCACCATGGCCGACGTATGCATCGTGCCACAGGTCTATAACGCCGAGCGCTTCGGGTGCGACCTTTCGGCATTTCCGACCGTCATGCGTGTCAACGCGGCGTGCCTTGAGCTCGATGCCTTTCGCAACGCATTGCCGGAAAATCAGCCCGACGCCGAGTAGGGTCTCCGGCCGGTCCCGGATCAGTTGCCGCGAACTTCGGCGATCAGGGTGCGCATGCTTTCGGGATCCATGGCGCCGGGTATCAGACGGTCACCTATGACAAAGGCAGGTGTTCCGCGCACGCCGACCTCCCGGGCGAGGCCCAGGTTGGCCTGAACGATCTCGTCGATCTCGCGCGATTGCATGTCCTGGCGCAGTCGATCCAGATCCAGACCGAGCCTGCTCGCGGTACGCATGATCGTCGTCTCGGAAGGCGCCCCGCGCAACTCCATCATCGCGAGATGAAACTCCTGATATCGACCCTGTTTCGCGGAGGCCAACGCTGCACGGGTTGCGAGGGTGGGCTCTGCGCCGAAGACCAGGAACTCCTTATAGACGACACGGACATCGGGATCCTCCTCGGCGATCCGTGCAATGTCCTGTGCCATGCGCTTGCAGTAGGGGCACTGGTAGTCGAAGAACTCGACAATCGTGACCGAGGCATCCGGGTTGCCGACGGCGGGGTCGTGACCGGAGGTCACGAGCCGCTCCATGTTCGCTGCCAGCGCCGTCGAAGCCTGCTGTCGCTGGGCCTGTTGCTGGCGAGACTGAAGTATTTCCAATGCCTCGACGATCACCTCGGGATTCTCGAGCAGGTACTCCCGCACCGTGTTGCGGATGTCGTTCGTCTGCAGCGAGCTGAAGGTTCCAGCGCTACCCGGGCCATCAGACTTTACGGTGGGTACTTCCGTCACGATCGGGCCGTCCGCACGCTCGCCATGTCCGGGCCAGACGATTGCCAGCGCGACGATGAGCGCCATCAGGACTGCGACGAAAACGGCTCCACGGGATCCCTGCACGCTTGATCTCCAGACAAACAGGTCTTTGCGATTGCCGCGGATGATGGTGGAGGGGCACAGGGCGTTCAAGACAATGGGGCGTGTGTCACGCAATGGTGACCGTTCGCGATCAGCCGTCGTTAAGAATGCGCCGGGTTTCGCTGATTATGTCCTGAGAGCGCAGCCAGCCCGGGGATCCGGTGGGCATCAGGCCCTCGGCGCGTTCGGCCAGTGCCTTGGCAGCGGACGCGTCGCCCCTGAGAAGCGAGTATTCGGCTTGAGAGAGAGCGAGTTCGCCCTGATTGCCGAGCCGGCCGTTGACGACGGTCAGGAGCCGCCAGGCTTCGGCGAGTTCGCGGTCGCCGCTGACGGCTGTGCGCAGGTGTCGTAGCGCGGTTTCGAGAAAGCTGTTGTCTCCGCTCTCGACCAGAGCCTTCGCGAGTGCCATCTGGAGCAAGGGTTCGGCAGGTGCCAGTTCGACCATGCGGCGATAGGGCGCGAGGGAGTCGTGAACACGACCGTTCTCGAGCAGCATTTGCCCCTTGCGCTCGAAGAAAGAGGGGGTGTCCGGTTCGTCGGCGATCAATGCATCGATCAGAGGCAATGCGCGCATGAGATCCGAGCGCTGGTAGTAGGCGATCGCACGGGCGTAGCGAGCCGGAATGCTCTGGTCATCCTCGCCATAGGCCTCGAGTGTCGTCTCGAGAGGTTCGAGAAATCCGATGAGCTTTGCTCGCATATAGGCGTGCTTTTTTGCCAGAGCCGGCGGTGTGGGCGCGTTCGTATACCGCGAGAATGCAAGATGGCTTTGTACGGTGACTATTCGGTCGTTGGTCAGTGGATGGGTGCTCAGATACGGATGCTCGCGGCCGCCTGCGAGGCGTATATCGCGTTGGAGGAGTTCGAAGAACTCGACGAGCCCGGACGCGGACATGCA
>JAYPUG010000101.1:0-7401 GCA_038133965.1 Rhodospirillaceae bacterium
CGGCGTCTAGCAGGATCGTGAAGAAGAGGTACATGATCGGGAACAGAACGACCGCGACCATGGTCATGACCTTCGTGTTTCGGTAGCCGGTCATGTAGGTGACCAGGAAGTAGAACACAATCGATGTGACGTAGAAGCCGACGCGGAAGACCGCGTAGGCGTAGAAGGTGGTCACGATCATCACGAGCACGGGCTTGATGCCCATGTAGGAGAAGTCGAACTGGACGTCCCCCTCGAACCGCTTGTCCTTGGTGAAGAACGAGCGGACGATCATGACCACGGCGAGCAGGATGATGACGTATTCCGTGAACATCGGGAACGTGCCCGACGTGAACGGAAACTTGATCGACTGCACGAGGAAGATGCCCGCAAAGACAATCATCCCGAGCGCGGTCAGCCGTTCGGCCCAAAGCTTGCTCATGCCCCAGTCCCCCTGTGGCCCGCTGCACCTCGGCGGCGGCCCCGGCGTAGTGCCTTCCGGTTCATTTGGCGGAGTGTGCCGTGAAAACCGGCGTTACAGGCGTCTGCCGTGCCCTGGCGGTAACTTCCGCCCGGGCACGGCAGGGCCTTTTCCTTCAAGCGTCGAAGCGACGCGGAAGCAACGTTACTTCGCGGCTTCCCAGTACGCCGCGTTCGCCGCGACTTCCTGGCCGGCACGAAGCAGCTTCCACATCTCCTCGCCCTCGCGGAACATCAGGAAGTTGCGGTTTGCCTGCTCCTTCGCCTGGTATTCCGGATTGGCCATCGCAGCCTTGATGGCGGCGAGATACACGGCCCGCTTCTCCTCGGCGAGACCGTTGGCCGTCGCCAGCGTGCGCCCGGCGTAGGTGATGTTCGGGCTGCCGGTGATCTCCTGGAACGTCGGAACGCTCGGCAGCAGGATCCATGGCTCGTCGTGGAGCACCGAAATCGGCCGGAGCTTACGCTCCATGACGCGGCTGATGTAGTAGCCGACGTTGCCCGCGACCATGTCCGAGGTCTTGCCCAGCAGCTGCTGGATCTTGCCGTTGTCGCCGGTGTCGGAGAACAGCAGCTTCGAGTTCTTGAATGCCGGAACCGCCTTCATCGCGTAGGCCATGCCGACATGGTCGTCGCCGCCGTGGCTGCCGACCGACACGACAATCGGGGTCTTCTCGGCATAGGCGATGACTTCCTGCAGGGTGGTGAAGCGGTCGTCGTCCCAGCGCACGAGCCAGAGACCCGGGTCGTAGGAGTGCCACGCCAGGAAGTTGAAGGATTCCAGCGTCTCCTTGCGGCCCATCTCCGGGTTCAGCATCGAGAAGATGTGCGGAATGTTGACGACGGCCAGCTTGTGGTCGTCATCCGCGTCCCACTCGTTGGTGACCTGGCTCCAGGACACCCAGCCGCCGCCGCCGGCGACGTTGGTGACCTTCACGGGAACTCCGAGTTCCTGCGAGAGGTAAGGTGCGAACAGGCGGAACGTGCGGTCTGCGCCGCCGCCCGGCGCGAACGGCACCTGGATGACAACGGGTTCGCTCGGGAACTTCTGGGCCGATGCGCTCATCGGCGCGGCCACGGCGAAGCCAAGCACGCCGAGCAGAGCGACGGCAAGTTTGGTCAGTTTTGTCATGAGACTATCATCCCTGATTTCAATGAATTCTTGGTCTGGTTACCAAGCGCGACGGCGCCCGGATATCCGAAGTCTAGACGTCAGTTTTCATGGCGAACAACCCATAAGGAAAAAAATTTTCCAATAATCAACCGCCGGGCGTCCGCGCTTCCTGCCCCGGTACCGCAAATGCCCGGAATCCGGGGTGTTTAGCCCTGCGCGCCGTTGATCGCGCGCCAAACACGTTCTGGTGTGGCCGGCATGTCGATGTGCCGCACGCCCAACGGGCGGAGCGCGTCGCACACCGCGTTCATCACGGCGGGTAGCGCACCCACCGTCCCGGCCTCGCCGGCGCCCTTGAGCCCCATCGGGTTGTTCTTGGAAGGAACGTTGTGTTCGTGGACATCGAAACTCGGGAAATTGTCCGCCCGGGGCATCGTGTAGTCCATGAACGAGCCGGTGATGAGCTGGCCGTTGTCGGGGTCGTAAATGACCCGTTCGAACAGGGCCTGGCCCGCACCCTGCACGACGCCGCCATGAACCTGTCCCTCCACCATCATCGGGTTGAGCGCCTGCCCGACATCGTCAACGACGGTGTATTTCACGATCTCGACCTCGCCCGTCTCGGGCACGATCTCGACCTCGCAGATATGACAGCCATTGGGATAGGTCGGGCCGGGTGGCAAAATGATCGCGCTTTCCGAAAGGCCGAGATCCATCTCGCGCGGCATGCGGTCCGCTTGGTAGGACGCCTTCGCCACCTCGACCAGCGAGATCGTGCGGTCCGTGCCGCTGACGGTGAAGGTGCCGTCCTCGAACTGGATGTCGGCTTCCGCCGCCTCGAGCAGGTGTGCGGCGATGACGCGCGCGCGGTCGATCACCTTCTCCGAGGCACGCAGGAGCGCCGCGCCGCCCACGCTGATCGAGCGTGAGCCGAACGTACCCTTGCCGTGGTGCACCAGGTCGGTGTCTCCGTACTGCACGCGGATCGAATCGAAAGGAACGCCCAGCGTTTCGGACGCGATCTGGGCAAACGCCGTCTCGTGGCCCTGGCCGTGCGAGTGGGTGCCCATGAGCACGGACACTCCGCCGTCGGTGTCGAAGCGGATTGCCGCGCTCTCCTCGTTGGGGATGGGAAGCGGGCCGCCGGCGATCTCGATGACGCTGGCCACACCGATGCCGCGCAGGCGTCCCTGCTGCTTCGCGGCCTCGCGGCGGGCCTCGAAGCCGGCATGGTCGGCGGCTTCCAGCGCCTTGTCGAGGCAGACCTCGAACTCGCCGCTGTCGTAGGTGAAGACGAAGCCCGTGTCCCAGGGCAGGGCATCCGGCGCGATCATGTTGCGGCGGCGCAATTCCACCGGATCGAAGCCGAGATCGAACGCAGCGGCGTCGATCAGCCGCTCCAGCCCGTAGGATGCTTCGGGCCGGCCGGCGCCGCGGTAGGTCGCGGTGGGGCTGGTGTGGGTATAGACGCCGCGCACCTCCACATGGACGTGCGGCGTTGTGTAAACGCCCGACAGCCCGCCGAGATTGTTGGTGGGAGAATGTGGGCCGGAGTTGCTGAGGAAGCCGCCCAGGGCCGCATCCGTCGAGACGCGCAGGCCGAGGAACCTGCCATCCGAGTCGAGCGCGAGTTCGGCATGAGATACGTTGTCGCGGGCATGATAGTCGCTGGCCAGCGCCTCGCTGCGCGTGCCGGCCCAGCGCACGGGCCTGCCCGTGCGCTTCGCGGCCCAGAGGACCAGCGCGTGCTCGACGAAGGGGCTGCCGCGCATTCCGAAGCCGCCGCCCATGTCGGGCGAAATGACACGCAACTTGGCCTCGGGGATTCCGAAGACGCTTTCGGCGATCTCGCCGCGTAGCCGGTGCGGCGACTGGCAGCCGGCATAGAGCGTGTAGCGGTCCTCGATCGCGTCGTAGAAGCCGATTGCGGCACGCACTTCCATCGTGTTGGTGGAAACTCGGCTGATCGAATAGTCGAGCGCGACCACATGATTGGCGGCCGCGAACGCGGCGTCGGTCGCCGCGCGGTCGCCGAGCTCGAACACGAAGCTCTCGTTCTCGGGCACGCTGTCCCAGACCTGTGGCCGGCCGGGATCGCGCGCGCGGCCCGTCTCGGTCACCGCGTCGTGCGCGTCGTAATCGACCTCGATCGCCTCGCACGCGTCCATCGCCTGGGTCCGGGTCTCGGCGATCACCGCCGCCACGGCCATGCCGACCAGGTGGACTTCTCCGTCGGCAAGCAGGGGATAGGGCGGCTCCTCCATCGGCGAGCCGTCGCGCTTCTTGCGCTTCACGCGGCAGGGCAGCGAGCCGATGCCGTCGGCGTGGAGTTCCGTTGCCGTCAGCACATCGATGACGCCGGGCATCGCCAGCGCGGCGGAAACGTCGATCGCGCGAATCCCCGCCGCAGCGTGGGGCGAACGCAGGACGGCCATGTGGGCTGCGCCCGGTACGGCGCGGTCGTCGGTGTAGTTGCCGTGCCCCGTCAGGAGCCGCCGGTCCTCGACCCGCGGCACCGACTGGCCGATCCCGTATTCACGCAATGTCGTCTCCCCCCTCACGCACCTGATGGCGGCGCCATAGTTGCCTGTGGCTGTCCGGGCGTCCAGTCCGCCGCTTCAGTCCAGCGGTGCTGCGTCCACCAGAACGGCGGCGATCAGGCACGGTTCGTCGGTGCGGTTCGACCAGGCATGCAGGGTGCCGCGCTGGACGCAGACGTCGCCCGCGCGCAGCAGCACCTCTTCGTCGTCGAGGATCATCCAGACCTCGCCCGAGACGATGACCAGGAAATCGACCGACTTCGTCTTGTGCATGCCGGGATGCTTCTGGCCGTCCAGCCGTGCACCTGCGCCCATGCCCTCGAAGTAGGCTTTCATCGTTTCGTAGTTGCGCTCGCTGTCGGGTGGCAGTTCGACGAGGCGGAAGACCGTGCCGCCCGCGGGCGGCTCGAGCGTGACCTTGTCTTCGACGGTGTCGTCGTTAGCGGTGTTGTCGGCGGGCACCTGCCGCGAAATCCAAGCGTCCGTCAGGCGCACATTGGGCTGGCCCTCGGGTGTGAGGACGTGGCCCATCTCCGCCGTCATCGTCTCGTCGATGGCGACAATCGCCCTGCCGCCGGCGTCGTGGCCCGTGACCACCCGTCGTATGTCGCGTGGCATGTTTCCCCTCCTTCGAAGGTTCTTCAGTTCCGGTCGGGCGTCTCGCGGTCGCGCCAGTCCGAAGGTTTGACGATCCGGTTCGCGAGCACGCCGATTGCCTCGACCTCGAGCTCGATCGTGTCGCCGTCGGAGAGGTAGCGGTTGTGTTCGAGCCCGCAGCCGGTCGGCACCGTGCCGGAGCCGAACATCTCGCCCGCGTACACGGTCTGGCTCTTGCTCAGATGCGCCAGCACGTCCTCGAAGCGGTGATCCATCATCGACGTCGATCCCCGGCTCCACTCCTCGCCATTGACCCGGGCGGTCATGGTGAGCGCGTAGGGGTCGGGTATCTCGTCCGCGGTGACGATGCAGGGCCCGATCACGTTGCCGGCGTCGAAATCCTTTCCGGGGCCGCCCATACCGGCGCCGGTGCGAATCTCGATCGCCTGGATGTCGCGCGCGCTGATGTCGTTGAAGATGGTGAAACCGAAGAAGTGTTCGGCCGCCCGGTCCGCCGAAATATCGGTGCCCGCGCGGCCCGTGACGACCACCCATTCGAGCTCGTAGTCCATGCGTCGCGCGCCGTCGGGCCAGACGACGTCCGCGCCGGGGCCGATGATGCTCAGGTGGTTCGAGTTGAGATAGACCGGCGCGCGTTCCCATTCATTGGGCACGTCCAGCGCGCCCGCGGCGCGGAACCGGGCCATCGCCGCTTCCGGGTCGTCCTCGCGTGCGGCCAGCCGCGTGTACCGTACCTCGCGTGCGTTGCGCAGGTGCTGGAGAAAGCAGGTGCAGTCGCGCAGCCGGCGCGGGTTTGGCAGGGGTGCCATCAGGCGAACGGACGATGTATCGACCCGCGCGCCTTCGGGCGTCATGTCCACCAGTTCGCGCGCTCGGTCGAGCGCGCCCGGGCCGGCATCGATCAACGCAAGCATGGAGGCGAAGGCAGGCTCTGCGGCGCCATCCAGCTCTGCGGCAGCGGACATGTCGAGAACGGCGGCGTCGCCGTCGATCAGTGCGCCCAGGCAGGCGCCGCCGGCCGGGCCGGAAAAGGTGACGAGGCGCACAGTGATGTTCCTCCGGAAGCGATCAGGTTCCGGAGCGCAGCCTCCTCCAATGCGGACGGCGAGGCAAGCGGAGTCCTAAATCTCGATGATCGAACCCATGAGCAGCGCGGCGAACATCGCGATGGCGTAGATGCCGGCGAGGCTCGTCAGCATGAACAGCACGTTCCCGGCGGTGTGAAGCGGATGCCGGCGGCGTTCGAACCGCCGCCGCTCGACGCTGCGCCTTTCCTCGCCTGCTACAAGCGAGAAAAACACCGGTCGTCCGGGCACGGGCAATGTGAACCGGACATCGACCGGATGGGGCCGGTCGGTCCTGGCCGCCGGAACGGCCGCAAGAGCATCGGCCTGTTCGGGCGTGCGAGTGGCGCGGATCGCTTCGGGGAGCCGATCGAGGGCGGACAGACCACCAGCTCCGGCGAACTCCTGTGTTGTCATGCCGTTTACCCCTGAATCGCGGACGGATCCCTGAAACCGTCATCGTTTGGAGGGCGAAGTATGGAATTTCATGGTTAAGGAACGCTTAGCGGTGTTACCCATGTTTTACCGTTTTCTTTCATGGTGTTTTCCTGTCGCGGCCTGCGTGGCCGGGTGCCAAACCGTGTTTGAAGGAAATGCTCGATGGCGACGCGCACTGATACGCAGAAAAAGAACCTTCTGGGCCGGGCCTCACGGCTTGCCGCGAAGCATCTCAAGGGCGAGGAGGCGGCGGCGCATGCGGCCTTCGTTCGCGACTACTACGCGAACGTGCCGCCCGGCGACATCGCGTCCCTGGATGCCGAGACGCTGTTTTCATCGGCACGCTCGTTACTTGCCTTCGCAGACAAGCGGCTGCCTGGTGAGCCCCTGATCCGGGTCTTCAACCCGCGGCTGGAAGACCATGGTTGGACCAGTTCCCACACCGTCATTGAAATCGTCACTGACGACATGCCCTTTCTGGTCGATTCCGTCACGGCGGAACTCAACTATCAGGGGCTGACCGTCCACCTCGTGATCCATCCAATCTTCCAGGTCGCGCGCGACGCATCCGGCCGGATGCGTGCGTGTGGCAAGCAGCCCGGCGACGATCGCCGCGGCGAGAGCTTCATGCACATCGAGGTGAACGAGCAGAGCGACCCCGAAGCGCTCGCGCGCCTGGCCGCGCGGCTGGAGCAGATCCTCGAGGATGTGCGCGCCGCCGTTGAGGACTGGCAGTCGATGCGCACGCGGGTGGACGGTGTGCTGGCGGAGCTGGCCGGACAGCCGGCGAAGCGCGGCAAGGACGAGGCCGCCGAGACACAGGCGTTCGTCGAATGGCTGCTGGATGACCATTTCACCTTCCTCGGCTACCGGGAATACAGCACCGCGGGCAGCGGGGCGAAGCAACGGCTCAAGACCGAGCCGGGCGGGCTTGGTGTTCTGCGCCAGGCGGATCGGGCGATCTTCGAGAATTGGGCAGACGACACCCCCCTGCCCGACGATGTGCGGGCCTTTGTGCGTCAGTCCGACCTGATGATGATCACCAAGGCGAACCAGCGCGCGAGCGTTCATCGCCGCGTCCACATGGATGTCATCGGCCTCAAGAAGTTCGATTCGCGCGGGAATGTTTCCGGTATCCGGATCATCGCGGGGCTGTTCACCTCGGCGG
>JAYPUG010000102.1:0-7369 GCA_038133965.1 Rhodospirillaceae bacterium
GAACTTATATGTGGAGAGGCATGACGAAGGTAAAAATGAAATCGGTTCACGTGATCGGCGGCGGGTTGGCGGGCAGCGAGGCGGCCTGGCAGATGGCGCGCGCGGGCGTGCCCGTGGTCCTGCATGAAATGCGCCCCGAGCGGGCGACCGACGCCCACCAGACCGACCGGCTGGCCGAGCTCGTCTGTTCCAATTCCTTCCGCTCCGACGATGCCGAGAACAATGCGGTCGGCGTTCTGCATGCCGAAATGCGGATCCTCGGTTCCCTCGTGATGGCGGCTGCCGACGCCAACAAGGTGCCGGCCGGCGGGGCCCTCGCGGTCGATCGGGACGGGTTCGCCGAGCAGATCACCCAGACCCTGGCCGAACACCCGCTGATCGAGGTTGCACGGGGCGAGGTCGCGGGCCTGCCGCCGGCCGACTGGGATAGCGTGATCGTCGCCACGGGCCCCCTCACCTCGCCGGCACTGTCCGAGGCGATCCTGGAACTGACCGGCGAAGACAACCTCGCCTTCTTCGACGCCATTGCCCCGATCGTTCACGCCGAGACCATCGACATGTCGGTCGCGTGGTTCCAGTCGCGCTACGACAAGCCCGGACCGGGCGGCACGGGCAAGGACTACATCAACTGCCCCCTGGACCACGCACAGTTCGAGGCCTTCATCGACGCGCTGCTGGCCGCCGACACGGTCGAATTCCACGACTGGGAGCGCGACACGCCCTACTTCGAGGGTTGCCTGCCCATCGAGGTGATGGCCGCGCGCGGTCGCGAGACCCTGCGGTTCGGGCCGATGAAGCCCGTCGGCCTGACCAACGCCCATGACGGTTCGCGTCCCCATGCCGTCGTCCAACTGCGCCAGGACAACGCGCTCGGCACGCTGTTCAACATGGTCGGCTTCCAGACGAAGATGCGCTACGGCCCGCAGCAGGAGGTGTTCCGCATGATTCCCGGCCTCGAGGGTGCCGAGTTCGCGCGACTGGGCGGTATTCACCGCAACACCTTTATCAATTCACCGCGCCTGCTCGATGCCACGCTGCGATTGAACGCACAGCCCCGCCTTCGTTTCGCCGGGCAGGTCACAGGCGTCGAGGGATATGTAGAGAGCGCGGCCACGGGGTTGCTTGCCGGGCGCTTCGCCGCGGCCGAACGGCTGGGAGATCCCGTCGAGCGGCCTCCAGTGACATCGGCCCACGGCGCGTTGCTGGCCCATGTGACGGGCGGCGCGGACGATGAGAGTTTCCAGCCCATGAACGTTAATTTCGGGCTGTTCCCGCCGCTCGAAGACGGCGCGCTGGCCGGTATCCGCCGCAAGGAGCGCAAGGCCGCGCGCAAGCAGGCCATGGCGCGGCGCGCGCTTTCGGATATCGCCGTGTGGGACAGTGACGTGCCCTCGGCAGCGGCCGAGTAACGGTCCTATAATCACCGGGAACTCCAGGGGAGGAAGAAATGGCCGACGAGCGACCGTTCGCCATGAAGGGGCTCGACCACGTCGTCGTTCGCTGCACGGACCTGGCGGCAATGAAGCACTTCTATTGCGATGTGCTGGGTGGCACGATCGAGGAAGAGGATACCGATATCGGGCTGTACCAGGTGCGGATCGGCAACCACATCGTCGATCTGATGCCGGTCGATGAACCGTCCGGCCGCAAGGGCGGCCCCGCGCCCGGCAAGGACGGCCACAACATGGACCACTTCGCCATCCAGATTGCGCCCTACGACGACGATGCGATCCGCGCCTACCTGTCGGGCCACGGGGTGGAACTGGGCGCAACGATCATGCGCGGCGGTGCCGAAGGCGAAGGCTGGGGCATCCATATCAAGGACCCCGCGGGCAACACCGTCGAGCTCAAGGGCCCGCCCGACCCCGCCTACAACTGATCGCCGCTGCGGAGACACATCAATGGCGACGAAAGCCCCCATCGAAATGCTCGGCCTCGACCATGTGGTGATCCGCTGCGTCGATCTCGAGGCGATGAAGCAATTCTATTGCGGCCTGCTCGGATGCACGGTCGATCGCCACAACGAGGAGTTCGATCTGCTGCAGCTTCGCGCCGGAAGCCACCTGATCGACCTGGTCACGGTCGATGGCGTGCTGGGCCGCCGCGGGGGTGCCGCACCCGGCGCGGAAGGACGCAATCTCGATCACTTCGCGATTCGCATTGCGGCGTTCGACGAGGACGCGCTTCACGCCTGGATCGACGAAAACGACCTCGAGATCGTCGAGGAAGGCCCGCGTTACGGCGCCGACGGCACCGGCCCGAGCGTCTATATTCGTGACCCCGAGGGCAACGTGGTCGAACTCAAGGGTCCGTCCGAACCCGCATAGGCCGTGGCTCAGTACCGCCCCCGCCACGCCGCCCAGGCGAGCCGTAGCGCGCGTGCGGGCTGCGACGCCGGGAACGCGAACGGGTCGTTTCCGGCTTGTGCCATGTCCGCGATATAGCGGTCCGCGAGGACGGCCGGCAGCAACACCCGACGCTCGGCCCGCGTGACGGACTCCCGCGCTGCACGGGCCGATACGAGCAGTTCGTGCGCACGGCCCGCGATATCCGCGATGGCCCGGTTCAGCCCGGGTGTCGGTTTCAGGTCGAACAGGCTTCGCCGTTCGATCTCGTACGCGGAAAGTAGGTCCTCCGGAACGAACAGCCGATGCGTCTGGGCGTGGAACGCAACGGCGCGCGCGAGCCCGACAAGCGCCCATGCCGTCCCCACCTCTTCGGCGGCGGCAAACGCCGGCGCCCGGTCCCCCAACAGGCCCATGACCGATGCCGTGAGGTTCCCCGATGTCGCGCGCGCATAGGCTTCCAATGCAGCGAGGTTGCGGGGCGGTGCATCCTCCAGGTCCGCCTCGCGCGCATCGATCATGGCGTCGAGCCGTGTCCGTTCGATCCCATGTTCCGACATCGCCGCCGCCAGCGCGGACACGACGGGGTGTTCGCGCACCTTTCCCGCCGAAATCTCGTCCAGCGTATCGCGCCACCATTGCAGGCGTATCTGGCCGAGAAGCGGTTCGCTCACGATCTCGCGGGTGCGCGCGATCTCGGCATTGAAGGCCAGCAGCGCAATCGCGGCATCGCGGATGCGGGCGGGAAGAAACAGCGCGCAGAGGTAACGGTCGTGGTCGTGCCGGCGCACGTCGTCGAGGCAGTACTGCGTGGAGTCGATCCCGGCCATCGGGTCCCATTCGGTTGGATTCACGGGCCTGTCGCATCCGCATAGGTGCGGCGCGGTGAATTTGCTATAGTGCGATTCGGGTCCTTTAGAGGGGGAATACTATGAAAAACCCGTTGGAATCACTGCACATGACCGTGGTGCTGGGGGTCGTCCTCACAGTCATCATGGTTCTTGTGGCCCAAGGCATCGCCGGTTAGCGCGGAACGGAGGAACAAGAGATGGATATGGACTTTTGGCTGCATCTCGTTCGCTGGTTCCACGTCATCAGCGGCGTCATGTGGATCGGCTTGCTCTGGTACCTGAATTTCGTCCAGGTCCCGACCATGCCCAAGATACCCGATGAGATGAAACCGGCGATCGGCAAGCACATTGCACCGGCCGTTCTGTTCTGGTTCCGCTGGAGCGCTGCCTCGACGGTCCTGTGGGGCCTCGTCCTCGCATGGATGAGCGGATACCTCGGCGACGCCCTTGCCATCGGCCTGAACGGCGGCGGCATGCAGACCGCACTCCTTGGCATCGCCATGTGGTTCGGCCTGATCATGGCGTTCAACGTCTGGTTCGTGATCTGGCCCAATCAGAAGATTGCGCTGGGCATCGTCGATGCGCCGGCCGAGGCCAAGCCCAAGGCGGCGCGGACAGCCATGCTGTTTTCGCGGACCAACACGCTGCTCTCGATTCCCATGCTCTACGGCATGGTTGCGTTCCAGAACCCGCCGTTCTGATCGCAAGAGAAAACGAGCGTTTTGCGGGGCCCTTCGGGGCCCCGCTTTCGTTTGGGGACTTGTTCAGTCGGCAGGCAACGCGATCAGCGCGGCGGCGACGCGACGGTCTTCCGAAAGCAACAGATTGAAGGTGCGCGCGGCTGCGCCCGTGTCCATCGGCTCGATGACGATACCCGCACTGCGAAGTGCGGCCCGGAGCGGGCCGGGCACCAGTTCCATGCGCGGCCCGCAGCCCAGCAGGAGAATTTCGATGTCCTCCGCGGCCTCTGCGACCGGCTGGAAGGACACTTCCGAAAGCTCGGCGAAACCGGTTACTGCCCAATCGACCGTGCGTTCGGGGAACACGATCACGGAACCTTCGTGGATCGTACCCGAGACGCGGAACCGGCCGGGGCCGTAACTTTCGACGGTTTGATAGACGTCCGACGGGCGCGGCAGGTCAGCCGGCATCCGGCTTTTCCGCGGTGTCGTCTTCGGCTTCGTCGTCTTCGACGCCCGCCGAAAGCGCCTCGCGGCTCAGGCCAAGGGCCATCAGGATCGGCACCGCGATGAACACCGACGAGTAGGTGCCCACGATCACACCCCAGATCATCGCGATCGAGAAGTCACGGATGATCGAGCCGCCGAAGATGGCAAGCGCGACAAGCGCGATCAGCGTGGTGACACTGGTCATGAACGTGCGCGACAGGGTTCTGTTCGCGGCCAGGTTCAGAAGCGCGTCCATGTCCATCTTCTTGTAGCGGCGCAACTCCTCGCGCACGCGGTCGTAGATCACGACCGTATCGTTGATGGAGTAGCCGGCAATGGTCAGGATCGCGGCGACCGTGGCCAGGTTGAATTCGAGCTGGGTTGTGGCGAACAGCCCGATCGTGGTGATCACGTCGTGTGTCAGCGCGATCACGGCACCCACGCCGAACTGCCATTCGAAGCGGAACCAGATGTAGATCAGGATCGCACCGATCGCGAGCACGACGGCAAGGATTGCGGATTCGATGAGCTCCGCCCCGACCGTGGGTCCGACGAACTCGGTCCGCCGGTACTCCGCAACAATGTCGCGCAACGCATCCTGGATGGCCGTGACTGCCTGGAGTTGCTCGGCCTCGTCCCCCTCCTGCTGCTGCACACGGATCAGGACATCGTCGGCCGCGCCGAACTCCTGTACCTGCACTTCGCCGAGGTTCAGCGCATCCATGCGCGCACGGATGTCCGAAATGTCCGCGGGTCCATTGGTCCTGATCTCGATCAACGTGCCACCGCGGAAGTCGATGCCGAAATTCAGGCCTTGCGTGAAGAACGAGCCGAGCGCGATCACGATCAAAAGAATCGAGAGCGGGTAGCAAAGCCGCCGCATGCCGACGAAATTGACGTTCGTGTTCTCCGGGACGAGGTTGAGCCGCAGCATGGTTCCGTCCTCAGATCGGCAGGGTCTGCGGGCGGCGCTGGCGGAGCCAGACCACCACGAACAGGCGCGTCAGCATCAACGCGGTGAACATCGAGGTGATGATCCCGATCGACAGTGTCACCGCAAAGCCCTTGATGGGGCCGGATCCGAACTGGAACAACAGGATCGCGGCGATCAGCGTCGTCAGGTTGGAATCGATGATGGTCGTCAGCGCGCGCCGGTACCCGGCATCGACAGCCGAAATCGGCGTGCGGCCAATCCGCGTCTCCTCCTTGATGCGTTCGAGTATGAGCACGTTCGCATCGACGGCCATGCCGATGGTCAGAACGATACCCGCGATGCCCGGCAGGGTCAGCGTCGCCTGAAGCACCGAAAGCAACGCAACGATCAGCGACAGGTTGAACAGCAGCGCGGCCGCAGCCATGACGCCGAAGATTCCGTAGCTCGCGATCATGAACACCACGACCGCCACCAGACCGATGATGCTGGCGATCTTGCCCGCGTCGATCGAATCCTGCCCCAGTCCTGGCCCGACCGTCCGTTCCTCGAGAAATCCGAGCGGCGCCGGCAGGGCACCCGCCCGAAGCACGAGCGATAGGTCGTCCACTTCCTGGACGGTGAACCGGCCGGTGATGATCCCGCTGCCTCCGAGGATCGCAGTCTGGATTCGCGGGGCGCTAACGACCACGTCGTCGAGGACGATAGCCAGCCGGTTGCCGACATTCTCCGATGTCAGTTCGCCAAACCGCGCGCCTCCAGCCGCATCGAAGCGGAACGAAACGATCGGCTGGCCGTCCTGGAACGTGGGCTGCGCATCCACCAGGCGCTCACCGCTCACTTCGACCGGGCGACGCACGACATAGGGCACGCTGCCCTCGTCTTCCGGTCCGTACAGCAGTTCGGAACCCGCCGGAATGTTGCCATTCAACGCATCCTGGAGGTTCGCGCCCTCGTCCACGAGCTTGAACGACATCTTGGCCGTCTGGCCGATGATCGCCTTCAGGCGGGCGGTGTCATCGATACCCGGCACCTGGACCAGAATACGGTTCTCGCCCTGCTGCTGGATGCTCGGCTCTGAAACGCCAAGCTGGTTGACCCGGTCGCCGACGATGGCGATCGACTGTTCGACGATACGCTGGGTGCGCACGCGCCGTTCGTCTTCCGTCATCTCGAGACGGAACCGGACATCGTCCTCGACCGTCAGCGTGAACCCGTCCTCGATATTCTGCAGCCGGTCCCGCGCGGTTTCGGAATCGCCCGCGTCGCGCAACGTGAACAGGACGGCATCGCCCTGGGTGCGCAGCCCCGTGTATCCGATGCGTTCGCCCCGCCGGCGCATCTCGCGGCGGACGGACGTCTCGACGGATTCGAGGATCTCCTCGAAGGCTTCATCGACGCCGATCTGCATCAGGAGCGACGCCCCGCCCTGCAGGTCGAGCCCGAGGTTCATGCTCTGAGTCGGCAGAAACCCCGGCGCATCAATGTCATCGTCGCCCGAGAGAATAAAATTCGGCGCGGCATAGATCACGCCCAGAAGGGCGATCACGACCGTCACGACAATGGCCCAGCGCGGGTAATTGACCATGGTGGCCGGGCTCCTGTGTGCCTACTTGCGGCCGCCGAAGAGACCGCCGAGCAGCCCCTTCGGGCCGCCGTCGTTTGCCGCGGGTCCGACGACCGTCGGTCCGCTCTTGCCGCTGGCATCCCCGCCACTTCCTGTATTTCCACCACCGGAAGCCGCCAGGACGTCGGAAATCGTGCCGCGCAGGATATCGACGCGAACACCGTCGGCGATCTCGACGGTCACCTCGTCGGAGTCGTCCTTCACCCGGATCACGTTGCCGATGATGCCACCGCCGGTCAGAACCCGGTCGCCGCGCTTGACGCGCCCGAGCATTTCACGATGAGCCTTCATCTTCTTTTGCTGCGGACGGATCAGCAGAAAATAGAAGATCACGAAGATCAGGATGATCGGCAGGAACGACGTGAGTGCGTCGCCTCCGCCTGCGCCTTGTGCGTAGGCCGGCGTAATGAACATGTCCCCTCCAGGGCCTGTCTCGAAGTCGCCGG
>JAYPUG010000103.1:0-2905 GCA_038133965.1 Rhodospirillaceae bacterium
CACCGCGCCAACGCGGCGTGGGACCGGCTGGGCCGTCTGGCGGCGGCGGGCGACCGGGACGCGCTTGTCTTCATGACCCTCATGAAGTCGGCGGACTTCGCGCGGCCCCACGCGCCCTTTACCCCTTGAAATCCGCCGTTCGGCGACCATCTTCTAGCCATGGCCCCGCAGCTCGAACGAGGGTGGGGCGGTATCGTTTCCGGGCGCCGGTATCGGGCCCGCAGGACCGCCAGATTCCCCGGAACCGGGGGCTCGCGGCCCGTAACTCGCTCAAAGGAGGAGTGACGGCATGTCCCGTTTGTCTCTCTTGAACAGTCCGCTTTTGCTGGGATTCGACGAGTTCGAGCGTACGCTCGAGCGCATCTCCAAGGCATCGTCGGACGGCTATCCGCCCTACAACATTGAACGCACCGGCGAGACCCGCCTGCGCATCACCCTCGCGGTGGCCGGGTTCACGCGCGACGACCTCGATATCCAGCTCGAGGACTCGCAGCTGACCGTGCGCGGCCGCCAGGCCGCCCAGGACGACCGCGAATACCTGCACCGCGGCATCGCCACCCGGATGTTCCAGCGCTCCTTCGTGCTTGCCGACGGGGTCGAGGTGACGGGTGCGTCGCTCGACAACGGGCTGCTCAACATCGACATCGAGCTGCCGCTGCCCGAGCGCAACGTGCGCAGGATCGAGATCGACGACACGCCGGGCACGGCGCCGACGATCGACGTCGAGACCAAGGGAGCGACGAAATGAACCGGCAGATCGAGAAGTTCACCCCCGACCAGTTCGCGGCCCTGGGCGTCAACCGGCTGGCCTATGTCCGCCCGGCGACGATTGACGGGCGCACGGTCTATGCGATCCATGGAGCGGACGGCAGCGAGATCGGCCTGATGGCCGAACGCGAGGTCGCGTTCGCAGCGGTGAAACAGCACGATATGGAGCCCGTCAGCGTTCACTGACGGCTGGAAGGCGCGCTAGCTGGCGGCGCGAAACCCGTCGCCGGCGGCGACACCGGCCTCGATCAGCAGTGCGTAGATCGCGTCGGGGCTGTCGGAGCCGCGCAGCTTGTTGCACAGGTCGGCGTCACGCATGATCCGCGAGATGCGGGCCAGCGCCTTCAGGTGATCCGCACCCGCACCCTCGGGCGCCAGAAGCAGGAAGACCAGGTCCACGGGGCGGTCGTCGATCGCGTCGAAATCGACCGGCTTGTCGAGACGCACGAACATGCCGTGAAGGCGGTCGAGCCGGTCGAGCTTGCCGTGGGGGATGGCCAGGCCGCTGCCCACGCCCGTCGAGCCCAGGCGTTCGCGCTCGATCAGGATATCGAAAATCTCGCGCGCTTCGCCGCCGAACACGTCCGCGGCGGCCTTCGACAGCTCCTGCAGGAGCTGCTTCTTGCTGGTCGCGTGAAGCCTTGCGATGACCGCGCCGGGTGTAAGGATTTCGTCCATCGTCATCGACGGGTCACCTTTCACCCGCAGGCGTGTCGACCCAGCCGACATTGCCGTCCGTGCGCCGGTAAACCACGCTGACACCGCCATGCTTGGCATTGCGGAAGACCAGTGCCGCCGCATCCTCGAGATCCATCCGCATGACCGCTTCCGACACCGTCAGGCGCTCGAGCGTCGTCTGGTTTTCGGCGATGATCACCGGGTTGTCCGGAGGCGTATCCGCCGAATCATCGTCCTCGGCGAGCGGCGCGATGACGTACTCCGCCATCGGGTCCGCGCTCGCCGTCTCGCGCTCGGCGTGGTGGTTGCGCAGGCGCCGCTTGTGCCGGCGCAGGCGCTTGGCCAGGTGCGCCAGCGCGATGTCGAACGCGGCGTAGGGATCGTCCGCCTCTTCGTGGGCGCGGACCTGGATGCCGCGACCGACGTGCATGCTGATCGATGCGCGCACGAGAAAGCTCTCGCGCGAGATCACCACATGCGAATCCATCGCGTCGGAGAAATACTTCTCCGTTGTCGCCTCGATCGCATCCTCGATATGGGTGCGCAACGCGTCGCCCACGTCGATCTGCTGTCCTGTAACCGTAATCTGCAAGTTTCTGTATCTGGCCTGGGTCTGTAATTTCATCGCGCCCAACGCGTTTGGCGCCGGGTCGTATCGCTTTCCAGGAGTTTCCTGCTGTCGTTACCGGCGGCCGTTTCGAGGCCCGCCGTGCTCTTTACCGTCTTGTTTCCATCGGCCGACACGACCGTTCCTGCGGTTTGCGGCGCGGAACTTAGTCAGCGCCCCGCCCACTGTCAACAGGCGTGCAGGCAATCCGCCCACACCCATTCAACACATTGAAATCATGTGGAATAAACGATGTTGCGCTGCCGTCTCAGCTGGCAATCCGCTTCATGCGCCGGCGTTCGACCGAAGACGGAATCTTGAGTGAATCCCGGTACTTGGCGACCGTGCGGCGAGCAATCTCGACCCCGTCGCCGCGCAGCATCTCGACGATCTTGTCGTCCGACAGGATTGCCTTCGGCGATTCGTTGTCGATCAGCAGCTTGATCTTGTGACGTACCGATTCGGACGAGTGGGAGGCGCCGTCGTCGCTGCTGCTGCCGATAGCGGTGGTGAAGAAATACTTCAGCTCGAACAGGCCGCGCGGCGTCGCCATGTACTTGTTGGTCGTCACCCGGCTGATCGTGCTCTCGTGCATCTTCACCGCCTCGGCGATGTCGGCGAGGATCAGCGGCTTCAGGTGGGCGACGCCGTGGCGGAAGAAGGCGTCCTGCTGGCGCACGATTTCGGTCGCGACCTTGAGGATCGTGCGGGCGCGCTGGTCGAGCGCACGCACCAGCCAGTTCGCTGCCTGGTAGCGCTCCTGGACGAATGCCTTGTCGTCCTTCGCCTTTGCCATGTCAGCGATCTCGGCATAGTAGGAACGGTTGACGAGAACACGTGGCAGCGTGTCGT
>JAYPUG010000103.1:2919-7302 GCA_038133965.1 Rhodospirillaceae bacterium
CTCCCAGCCGCCGCCCTGCTTGGGCCGCATCAGTACGTCCGGCGTGATGTATTCGACCGAGCCGTCCTCGAAACCTGCGCCCGGCTTGGGGTCTAGGGTGCGCAGCTCGGCCAGCATGTCGGCCAGGTCCTCCTCGTCCACTGCGCAGGCGCGGCGCAGGCCCCTGAGGTCGTGCTGGGCAAGCAGTTCGAGGTTGTCGAGCATGGCCTGCATCGCCGGGTCCAGCCGGTCGCGCTCGGCCAACTGCAGCGCGAAACAGTCGGCGAGGTCGCGCGCGAAGACACCGGTCGGCTCGAAAGTGCGCAGCGTCGCAAGCACCGCCTCGACGTCTGCGATCTCGCAGCCAAGCTGCTCGGCGAGCTCTTCGGCCGAAATCGCGAGGTAGCCCCGCTCGTCGATCGCGTCGATCATCGCCCGGCCGATCAGCCGGTCGGTGTGCCCGCGGATCGAGAGGTCAAGCTGGCCGGTCAGGTGTTCGCGCAGCGACACCTCGCTCGCGGTCGTCTGGTCGATGCCGGGCATGGCGTCGGAATCGGCGCGACCACCCGCGACGGTGCCTGTCGGCCGGAACGGGTCGTCCTGAAAGACGTTGGTGTAGTTGGTGTCGAGCGGTGATTCTCCGGAGGAAAGCTCCTCGCGGCTGGTCAGGGTCGCCGCGTCGCCGTCGTCGCTCGCCGGCTCGGCCGTGTCTTCGGGCGCGTCGTTGCCCTCGATGAGGTTGTCCTCCCGTTCGAGGAGGGGGTTCTCTTCGAGTTCGTTTTCGACGAAGGCGGCCAGTTCAAGATTCGACAACTGCAGTAGCTTGATTGCCTGCTGCAGCTGCGGCGTCATGACCGGCGCCTGCGTCTGCCGAACGTCGAGACGCGGTGTCAGAGCCATGGTTAACGTCTTCTACAGACTGAATCTTTCGCCAAGGTAAACACGCCGGACGTCGGCGTGGGAGACGATTTCCGATGGCGGTCCGCTCATCAGGACCGACCCCTCATGCAGGATATATGCCCGATCGACGATGTCCAACGTCTCGCGCACATTGTGATCGGTGATGAGGACGCCGATTCCGCGGTCTTTCAGGTGGCTGACCAGGTCGCGGATATCGGAGACGGCTATCGGATCGATGCCGGCCAGCGGCTCGTCGAGCAGGATGAAGTGCGGCTGGCTGGCCAGCGCACGCGCGATCTCCACGCGCCGTCGTTCGCCGCCGGAAAGCGCCAGCGCCGGGGTGCGGCGCAGGTGCGTGATCGAGAATTCGGCGAGCAAATCATCGAGCATCGCCTCGCGGCGATCGCGTTCGGGCTCTATGACCTCGAGCACCGACCGGATGTTCTGTTCCACCGACAGTCCGCGGAAGATCGAGGCTTCCTGCGGCAGGTAGCCCACGCCGAGCCGTGCGCGGCGGTACATGGGCAGGTCGGTGATGTCGTGGCCGTCCATCGAGATCGAACCGGCATCGGGCGTGAGCAAACCGGTGATGATGTAGAAGCAGGTGGTCTTGCCTGCACCGTTCGGGCCCAGCAGGCCGACCGCCTCGCCCTGCTGCAGCGACAGCGAGACATCGCGCAGGACGGGCCGCTTGCGGAACCGCTTGCCGAGGTTTTTCGCAACGAGACCCTCGTTGCTCGAAACCAGGCGCGGGGCCGCGCCGGTTTCCTTGTCCTCGTTGGCCGTTCCGTCGCTCATCGGTTGTCCGTCGATCCCGGGGCCGCCTCGGGTGTGTTAGCGGCCGGTGCGCCGCCTGTCGGCGCGCTTGGCAGGAAAAGTCCGCGCACGCGTTCGCCCGGACCCGACGAAAGCAGCCGACTTTCGCCTGTTTCCAAGTTAACCTCTGCCCGCTGACCGTTCAATTGCGTGTCGCCCCGGGTGATCTTCACATTGCCCGACAGCGTCGCCAGGCCGCGCGCGGGATCGTAGTCCCCTGTATCGGCTCGTACGATATCGGTCGGCGTCGAGACAAGGACATTCCCGTGCGCCTCGATCCGGTCCATCTCGGAGGCCCGCGTGCCTTCGCCGAAATGCGCCGTCAGGACGTCTGCGCGCAGGCGGCGGTCGTCGCGGATTGCCAGCGCGTCGCCTCGGGCCACCGCGAACTGCTGCTGTTCGTAATATTCGAGGCTGTCGCGCGCTAAGATCGTGTCCTCCGGCGTATCGAGGCGCACCGTCTCACCGGTCAGCACGAGGATGCCGCCGTTGATGTCGTAAACCGCCTTGTCCGACTGGGCGACCTCGTTCTCGGACACGATGCGCACGTTGCCGTTGGCGTCCAGCCGGTAGATCTCGTTCTCGCCCACCGCGTTGGGCCGGTAGAACGCGACCAGCTCGTCCGCGGCCACAGTTACCGTTCCCTGGCTCGCGCGTGCGTTGCCCCGTGCCACATAAAGCTGGTTCGCGCGCTGCCATTCGATGCCATCGTCCGCCTCGATGTGAATCGGGCCGCCGCCGCCCTGGCTGAAGCCGAGTGACTGGGCGAATGCCGTCGATGTCGCGAACAGTGCCACGAGGGCCGCAATGGCCAGTAACGAGACGGAGATGCGCGCGAACCGGGTCGTCACTGCGGCGGCGCTCCTTCGAAGACGGTCAGGTTGGCAGGTCCGAGAAACAACACGCGATCACCGGAATCGAACACGCGGAAGCCCTGCGCGTCGAGGATGCCGAACGGTCCCTGTCCCTTCACCGGTTCGTCGCCCGAAGCGGTGCTGTTGTCCAGATCGACGCGCGCGGACGTTGTCAGGAACTCGTAACTCTGATCGTGGAACAGGTTCACGTTGCCCGTGAGAAACAGGATGTTCGATTCGGCCTCGAACCGCCCGTCAGTCGCCGTCAGCGCAACCCAGGAGCCATCGCTCAGGACGATGTCCGCCTTCGGGTTGGTAAGGTCGTAGATCTCTCCGCCGCTGCCTTCCTCGATCGCGCGCGACCCCAGGTCGGCGGTGACCCGGAAGGGGCGGGATGCGGAATCCGTTCCGACAAGGCTCGGGTTGAGCACCTGGGGTTTCGCGCCGCCCGCGGGGCCGACAGCGGCGATATCGATGCGAAAGCGGTTCTCGTCGGGGTCCAGCCGCGGCCAGACTGCCACCAGAACCAGCATAGCGAAGGCCAGTCCCGGCAGCAGGTACTTCATCGTCGCAACGATCCGCGACCGTCCGAAACCCGCACGTCGGCGTCGGGGGCCGGAGCCGAGGCGCGCGCGTCGAGAGGCGGACAGACTGCGGGTGCGCGTGGATCGGGCGGCCGGGTTTTCGGCTTCGCTCATCGCGGGTCGATCAGGCGATGCCTGCGCGCAGGCAGTCGTGGATATGGAGGATGCCGATTGGGCGGGTTTCGTCGGCGACGAACAGGCTTGTGATCTTGTTCGCGTTCATCAGCCCGAGCGCCTCGGAGGCGAGCGCCTGTCCGCGGATCGTCTTGGGGGCCGGCGTCATGACCTCGTCGCAACGCAGGCTTAGCAGCGCGTCCGACATGTGACGCCGCAGATCGCCGTCTGTAATGATACCGAGAAGTTGGCCCTGAGGATCGACGACGCCGGCGCAGCCGAATCCCTTGGCGGTCATCACCAGGATTGCATCTCCAAGCAGGGCCGCCGCATCGATGAGCGGCAGCGCATCGCCGGTGTGCATCAGGTCCCCGACGCGCAACAGGTTCTGGCCCAGCTTGCCGCCCGGATGGAGAACCTGAAAATCCTCCGCGGTGAAACCCTTGCGGTCGAGCAATGCGATCGCCAGTGCGTCGCCCATCGCCAGCATCGCGGTCGTGGAGGTGGTGGGGGCGAGGCCCATGGGGCAGGCCTCGGCGACGGCGGGAAGCAGGAGCGTGCATGACGCGTTCTCGGCAAGCGTCGAACCCGCACGCCCGGTGATCGCGATCAGTGGCACGTCGAAACGCCGGCAATAGTTGATCGTGTCTCCGAGTTCCGGCGTCTCGCCCGAGTTCGACAGGGCGAGGACCACGTCGTCGCCCGTGATCATGCCGAGGTCGCCGTGGCTGGCTTCGCCCGGATGGACATAGAAGGACGGGGTTCCGGTGCTGGCGAGTGTGGCTGAAATCTTGCGCGCGATGTGCCCGCTCTTGCCCATGCCCGTGACGATGGCGCGTGCGCGCGCACCGTCGATCAGGTCCACGGCGCGCACGAAGCTGTCGTCGAGCGCGTCTCCGAGCGCACGCAGCGCCTCGGCCTCGAGGCGGAACACGCGGCGCGCGGCGTCGATGTCGCGGGCGGTGTCGCGTTCAGCCCCGGTTTCGGAGCTGGATTTTCCGGTGCGGCTCACGGGCGGCTCGGTTTCCGTTCCTCGGTTGTCGGCAGGATCGCACGATTGGCAATAAATCCACGCGAATCAACCGTTTGCAGTATGCGGCGCGCACCGCGAATCGTCAAACCGCGCGCCCTAGTTG
>JAYPUG010000104.1:0-4612 GCA_038133965.1 Rhodospirillaceae bacterium
TGATCCTCCGTTCACTGAAATACACGGCGGACCAATTCAAAGGGGGCGGATCAGCCCGTCTAGCGCGGCCAGTTCGCCGAAGACACCGCCCGCTTCCATCTCGTCGAACGAAATCTCGCGGCCCGAAAGGGAGAAGTTCACGACCCTGACCTTGCCTTCGACCACGAAATAAACGTCCCGGGAATCGCTCTCCCGATCGATGATCGTATCGTTCGCATTGAGGCGAACCCAGCGCGCGCGCTGTTCGAGCGACTTGCGCGCGGACTCATCCAGCGGATCGAGGAACGGAACGGCATCGAGTGTGAGACGGTCGGCAGCCATGGGGCGCATGGTACCGCCGGTTTTGGCCGAAGGCGAGCGGCGCTATTCGGCCGGCGATGCGGCCTGTGTTTCGGTCTTTGCCTTGCGGGCTTCCAGCCAGCCCACCGTGATCGACATCATGGGGGGCACGATCGCCAGGGTCAGGACGGCCGAGAGCGATAGTCCGCCCAAAACGACCGAACCAAGCCCACGATAGAGTTCCGAGCCTGCACCGGGGAAGACCACGAGGGGCAGCATGCCGAAAACCGAGGTCAGCGTGGACATGAAGATCGGCCTTACCCGGTTCTGGGTGGCACGCAGGATTGCATCGTCGGCGCCCAGCCCGTCCTCGCGGATATGATAGAGCGTCTGGTGGACGAGCAGGATCGCGTTGTTGACGACGATGCCCGTCAGGATGATGAACCCGAGCATCGTCAGCATGTCGAGCGGTTGCTGGACCCAGATGTTCAGGAGCGCGAGCCCCGCGATGCCGCCTGCCGCAGCGACGGGCACGGTCAGCATGATGATCAGCGGGTAGATGAAGCTCTCGAACAGGACCGCCATCACCAGATAGACGATGATGATCGCCAGCGCGAGATCGATCACCATCTCGTTCCAGGTCTCGATCAGCTTGTCTGCGGTGCCCGCAAGCCGAAACGAAATGCCCTCGGGAAGCCCGTCGGCCTCCAGCGGGTTCACGACCTGCTCCTGGATGATTTCAAGCGCTTCCTGGAGTGGTGTGTTGTCGTTCGGTGTCACCTGCAGCGTGACGGTTCGCGCACGGTCGGCACGGCGAATCTCTGTCGGGCCCGAGGTGATCCGGACGTCGGCAAGACCCTCCACCGGGATGATCCGACCGTCGCGCGTGACAACCGGCAGCGCCCCGATTCCCTGGGTCTGATCCACAATGTCCTGAGGTCCGCGAAGGGTCAAGTCGATGCGTTTGCCTTCGACAGTGATTTCGGCGACCCGGACGCCGTCGTTGAACGCGTCCACCGACTGGCCGAGCGACCGCGCGGACAAACCGTTGTCCGCCAACCGGATCCTGTCGGGTTCCACGCGCACCTCGGGTGCAGACAGGGTCAGGCTCGGTATCGGCCGTACGAGATTTCCTTCGCGGCGCGGAAAAATCTGGTTCAGCCGGATCGCGGCTTGTTGCGCGACGTCATAGATGGTCGCGAGATCCGTGCCGCGTACGTCGAAATCGATCGACCGGCCGCTGCCGATCGAACGTCCGAACAGGGAAGGCTGGCGCGGGAAGGTGCGTACGCCCGGCTCGCCTTCTGCCGCATCGCGCAGGACCGGTAACAGATCGGGTGCCCGGTTCGGATCGACCGATGTGGCGCCGATGAAGGCGCGCCCCGCGAAGGGTACGCGCATGAACCGTTCGATCTTGGGCGGCCCGCCGGGTTCCGAATCCGGGCCGGTTTCCTGCGTCCACAAGTGGCGGGTGCGTTCCGCGATGCGTTCGGTAATGCCGGACACCGTATCCAGATTGTAGCCCGGCGGTACATTCACGAACGCGAACACAAAGTTCCGGTTGCCCGTCGGCAGGTAGTCGAGCTTCGGTGCGAAGGTCAGCGTGAACGCGGCCGACGCAACGGTGATTACGCCGACGACGACGATCGCCTGGACCTTCGAACGGACCACCATGCGCGTGAAGCCCTGCCAGAAGGCGACAAACCCTCGGGCGAAACCGTCCAACAGAGGAATCCGCATCACGGTTGCACCCTCGGCGGCGCTATTGACCAGCAAGCGGTTGGACAGGGCCGGGATCACGGTGACCGAGACGAGCAGCGACAGAAGGACGGAAACCGAGATCGCCACACCGATGTCGCGGAAGAGCTGGCCGGCCTCAAGCTCCATGATGAGGATCGGAATGAACACCATGACCGTCGTCAGCGACGACACAAGCACCGCGGGCCAGACCTGCGAGGCACCCTTCTGGGCCGCTTCGGCGCGCGACAGGCCCTCTTGGCGGAGCCGGTAGATGTTCTCCAGCACGACGATGGCGGCATCCACCACCATGCCCACGGCGAATGCGATACCGGCGAGGCTGATGACGTTGAGAGATCGTCCCAACGCCGCCATGGCCACGAAGGAGCCCACGACGGAGACGGGTATCGCCAGCGAGACGACGAGGGTCGGGCGCCAGGATCGCAGGAACAGCATAAGAACCAGAGCGGCAAGGATGCCGCCGACTACGATGTTCTGTTGCACGAGGTTGATGGCCGAGTTCACGTAGAGCGTTTCGTCGAACACGTTCTCGACCAGGAGCCCGACATTGCGAAGCGGCCCCTCCGCCAGCTCGGCCATGACGCGATGCACTTCAGCCATCACTGTCAGCACGTTGGCGCCCTGCTCGCGCGTCATATTGAACGCCATGGCGCGGTCGTCGCGCCGGTGCGGCAGGGCCCGCGCCTCCTTGTAGCCGAGTTCGACATAGGCGATGTCGCTGACGGTGACCCGCCCGATCCGTCCGCCGCCCAGGTCCGCTTCGGAGCGCAGAACGATATCGAGGACCTGGTCCGTCGTGTTGAAGTCGCCCTCGGTGCGCACGACATAGCTGCGCTTGCCCTCATCGACATCACCACCGGAAATCGAGGCGTTCTCCGCACGTAGCCGGGTCACCACGTCGTCGATGGTGAGGCGGAACTCGGCGAGGCGTTCGGGATCGACCACGATCCGCATCTCGCGCTCGGTTTCGCCGAAGATGTTGACCCCCGAGATGCCCGGGATTCGTTCGATCCGCTCCTGAACGACATCCTCGAGGAAGTCACCATAGGTGATCATGTCGCGGTCATTGCCGTCCTGGCGGGTCAGGATGAACCAGGCGATTGGATTGTCGTCGGTCCCCGACGTGCGCAGGGTCGGCTCGTCGGCTTCTTCCGGATAGCCGGTTACGCGGTCCAGCCGGTTTGCGACCAGCAATAGCGCCCGGTCCATGTTTTGCGAGGGCGAGAATTCGAGCGTGATGTCGGACCGGCCGGTGCGCGCCCGGCTCTCGATTTTCTCGACACCCTCGATCCCTTTGAGGACCTCTTCCTGCCGGTTGATGATCTCGCGCTCGACCTCGATTGGCGATGCGCCGGGCCAGCTCGTATCGACGATGATGACGGGTTGCCGGACATCCGGGGCGAGCTGGATCGGGATGCGCTGCAGTGCGACCCAGCCGAACAGAATCACCATGATCACGACCGCGATGACCGCGATCGGTCTGTGGATCGACGCCGAGATCAGGTTCATTGCGGTTTAACCTCCACCGCGCCCGTTGGCAGGCGCAGGTGCGCCGCCGACGATGTTCAGCCGTTGTCCCGGCCGCAAACCCTCGTTGCCGCGCACGACAACCTGGTCGCCCGGTTTCAGGCCGCCGATCACGATGAAACGGTTGCCCGTGCCGTCACCCACCGTGACAGGTGCGGGTTGAGCAGTGCCGTCGCGAACGACGAAGACCATCATGTTTCCGCCGCGCTCAAGGACGGCGTCCTTGGAAACGGTCGTTGCGGTCTGAACGTCGCCTACGGGGATGCGCACGGTGACGCTCTGGTTGTCCGCGAATCCGGTTTCGATGTTGCCGAGTTCCGGTGTGAATCGTACCGGCCGCGTGCGTGTTCGTGGATTTTCGTTGGGGACCACCGCGCGCACTCGTGCGGGAACCGTCCGGCCGTCGATACGCACGGTGACCGGAGTGCCGGGATGCAGGCCCGCGACCCGCGCGGTCGGCACGTCGGCCTCGATATCCAGGTCGCGGTCGTTGATCAGAGACACGACGGGTGCGCCGACCGAAACGTAGGCACCGACCTCGGTGTGCGTCTCGCTGATCACGCCCGGGAAGGGGGCCGAAATCTCGGCGTCGTCCAGGTCGCGGCGCGCGCGCTTGAGTTGGGCTTCGGCCTGGACGAGTTGGGCGCGCATCTCGGCGACCTGTCCGGTCTGCGCGGCGACGTTCTGGACCGCGTCGTCATAACGCGCCTGCGAAAATGCCGCCGAGCTGCGGATCGCCTCGAGGCGTTTCAGTTCGTTCTGCCGTCGCTCGAGCTCGGCACGGCGCGCGGACAGGTTGGCGGTCTGCTGGGAAACGATCGCGGCATAGCGGTCGGCCTCGAGTTGAAGTCGTTCGCGGTCGAGGACGGCGACGATATCGCCCTTTTCGACGCGGTCGCCCACATCGACCCGCATTTCGAGGACGGGGCCGCCGATCCGTGCCGCGACGGGACCGGCCTGGCGTGCCACGATCCGGCCGACGACCGGCGTCGTCTGACCCACCTGTTCCTCGATGACGGTATCGACCGCGACTGTCGCCGGCGGGCCG
>JAYPUG010000104.1:4622-7294 GCA_038133965.1 Rhodospirillaceae bacterium
ATGAGCCCCCGACTCCTCCGGCATCGCAAGAAACTCGTCAAAGATCGACGGATCGTCAACGAGAGGCGGATACCCAATGACTGTGCCATCAGGTAAGGCAGTGACCGCTGATTTCAAGTGCAACACCCGCGTCACCGGGACCGCATGAACGTTCCATGCCGAGCCGAGCACCTCTTGCAACGCCGCGACCCCCGTCACCGATGTCCGTCCACCAACACCGACGTACACCTGGTTGCCGATCTTGAGCACATCACCACCGTCGAGCGAGCCGCTGCCATCCTTGTCGATCGTGTCGAAGTTGGCTGCCACCGGACCGCGTGCCTCGCCGCGTTCCAGGGTTCCATTGCCGTTCGCGTCGAGCGCTTTTGCGCGGTCGGACAGGGGAGGGACCTGCGCATGGACAGGCCATGCAATCATCGCTGCGGCAAAGGTGGCGCACAACAGGCTGGCGGTGTGTGCGCCCGCGCGTAGGGAACCGATCTTGCGCATCGTCAGGAAACTCCACGCCCCGGGCCAGGGGGCGCTCCGGGGCTCTTTTGCTGGCGCTGAGAACACGCCGATTTTGCCTTACTGTCAATGGGCTTACGTCGGCGGCGGTGTCGGTGGTCGCTCACGATTTGGGCATCGGTGTCTTGTGTCTGTGCGAGCCCGTGAAGCATGCCGTCGGGTGGGCTAGTATGGGGACAAACAACCACGGAGCGCGCGCGTGACAACCCGCCTCTACTTCCATTCTGTCTGCATCGAACACGACACCATGCCCGGTCACCCCGAATCGCCGGCCCGGCTGACCACGATCGAGCGGGTGCTGGCGGACAGCGCCTTTGCCACGCTCGACCGGCGCGAGCCGCCGGAAGCCACCCGCGAACAGATCGCCGTCGTTCACGCCCGCGCCTATGTGGACCAGGTGTTCGATCTGATTCCGGGCGAAGGCTATGCACGGATCGATGCCGATACGGTGGCATCTCCGAAATCGGGCGATGCCGCGTTGCGTGCGGCCGGAGCGTTGGTTGATTCGGTCGATGCCGTGATGACGGGCGCCTGCGACAATGCCTTCTGCGCCGTTCGCCCGCCGGGGCATCATGCCGAACCCGAGCGCGGCATGGGATTCTGCCTGTTCAACAGTGTTGCCGTCGGGGCCGAACATGCGCGCCGTGCCCACGGCGCGGAGCGGGTGGCGGTGATCGATTTTGACGTCCACCACGGCAACGGCACGCAGGCGATGTTCTGGAACGAGCGCGACCTGTTCTACGCATCGACCCACCAGATGCCGCTCTACCCCGGCACGGGAGAAAAGAGCGAGACCGGCGCACACGGAAATATCGTGAATGCGCCGCTTTGGCCGGGGGCGGGGTCCGACGATTTCCGCACCGCCATGCGCGAAGTCGTTGTGCCGGCGCTGCGGGCCTTTGCACCCGACCTGGTGATCGTGTCCGCGGGGTTCGATGCCCACCGGCGCGATCCGCTTGCCCAACTCGCGCTCGAGACGGAGGATTTCACCTGGGCGACGGATGCGCTGCGAGGTGTTGCCGAGGAATGCTGCGGCGGCCGCCTCGTCTCCACGCTCGAGGGCGGATACGATCTCGATGCGCTGGGCGAAAGCGTCGCCGCCCATGTCCGCGTGCTCATGAACTGATCGGGTTTGACGGCGTAGGGACGCACCGCTACACGGATTGCACCATGGCAGACGACAAGAACACGGCGGAGGTTCCCGCCGACATCGCCAAGCTCTCGTTCGAGGAGGCACTCGCCGAGCTCGAGGGGATCGTGCGCGATCTCGAAGGCGGCGACAGTGCGCTCGATGCTGCGATTGCGGCCTACGAGCGCGGCGCCGCTCTGAAGCGGCATTGCGAGGCGAAGCTGCGTCAGGCGCAGGCACGGGTCGAGAAGATCTCGCTCGGCGCGGACGGAACGCCGGAAGCCGAACCGGTCGAGACCGGTTGAGCGACAACCTCTCCTACGAAGCCGCGCTGGAATCGGTTGCCTCCGGCGTCGATGCCCTCATGTCCGAGTTGCTCGCCGGTTCGGGCGACGACACGGTGCGGCTGTGGGATGCGATGCGCTACGCCGCGCTGGCGGGCGGCAAGCGGTTGCGCCCGTTCCTGGTCGTCACCGCCGCCGAGATGTGCGGCGGCGCGCGCACCAACGCGCTTCGCGCCGCGGCCGCCATCGAGATGATGCACACCTACTCGCTCGTTCATGACGATCTGCCGGCGATGGACGACGACGATTTGCGCCGCGGAAAACCGACCCTGCACCGCCAGTTCGACGAGGCGACGGCGATTCTCGCGGGCGATGCATTGCTGACCCTTGCCTTCGAGGTGCTGGCCGATCCCGCGACCCATGACGACCCCGCGGTGCGCGCCGAGCTCGTGCTCGGCATGGCGCGGGCAGGCGGTCCGACGGGGATGGCGGGCGGCCAGATGCGCGACCTGCTGGCCGAGCGCGAGCCGATCGCCGACGAACGCGCGGTCCTCGAACTCGAGGCGATGAAGACGGGCGCGCTGTTCGCGTGGTCGTGCGAGGCAGGCGCCGTGGTGGCGCAGGCGGGAACGGAGGCGCGTGCGCGCTTGCGGGCGTTCGGATCGGCCTTCGGATTGGCCTTCCAGATCACCGATGACCTCCTCGACGAGGTCGGCGATGCGGCCGAGGCGGGCAAGGCCGTGGGCAAGGAC
>JAYPUG010000105.1:0-927 GCA_038133965.1 Rhodospirillaceae bacterium
TGATCCTCCGTTCACTGAAATACACGGCGGACCAATTCAAAGGGGGCGGATCAGCGGCCCGTCGAGCGCAATGCGAACTCGCTCTGGAAAACGGGTGCACGAGCCTTCTTCAAGGATCAGCGTGCATCGGACATCGGCGACATTCTGACGGTCGTGGTCGATCTGGACGATGAAGCGACACTCAACAATTCGACAACCCGGGGCCGCACATCGAACGAGGATGCCTCGCTCAACGCCCTTCTGGGTTACGAAACAAGTCTTGACCAGGTCCTTCCCGAGGCGATCAACCCCGGCAACCTCCTCGACGCAGACAGCCAGTCGGACTCCACCGGTACCGGCACGATCACGCGAGGCGAACAGATCGAACTACGGATCGCCGCTGTGGTCACCCTGGTTCTGCCCAACGGCAACATGGCGATCTTCGGCCGCCAGGAGTTTCGCGTGAACTACGAGGCGCGTGAACTCCAGATCGCAGGCGTGATCCGGCCCGAGGACGTCACCACGACCAACACGATCAGCTACGACCAGATCGCCGAGGCCCGCATTTCGTACGGCGGCCGCGGCCAGATTTCCGATCTCCAGCAGCCCCGATACGGGCAGCAGGTGCTCGACATCATCTTCCCGTTCTAGGCGGCGCAGGCAGCATTATCTAGCAACGGAAGCAGGGCCAGGTAGGCCGCCCGGACAGGTAGGCCGGGAAACGTCGAAGGGGGGGGGGGCCGGAGGTGACCGCCCCAAGGTGCTAAAACTGCGCCCCCCGGGAGGCCCCCCCCCCCCGCCTGGGGGCGCGGGGGGGGGTTGCGCCCCGCGACCTCCCCCCTCTCTAAATCAACGGGGCAGCACCAGGGGCGGGCCCCTTCGCCATTCGCAGAAAGAAGCGCGGACCCTAGAAGTCCATGCCGCCCATGTCGGGCATGGCCGGCGCGG
>JAYPUG010000105.1:937-7232 GCA_038133965.1 Rhodospirillaceae bacterium
GCCCGGACAGGTAGGCCGGGAAACGTCGAAGGGCCGGTTCCAGGATGGAACCGGCCCTTCTTCGATACAGGAGCGCCTCCGGTCAGCCGCCGACGACCAGATTACCCTCGTCATCGACATCGAGCCCCGTCGCGCGTGCGGCATCCAGGACCGAGGGATGCCAGTTCGGCTTGCCCGGGTCCGGCCCGCCGATCACGGCCAGCATCAGCGCTTCGGGGTCGTCGCAGGCACAACGAAAGCCCCTGTAAATACCGATGGGCACGTTCACGACGTCGCCCACATCCAGTGTGACCGACTGCTCCTCCTCGCCCGCGAGCCAGTAGATCTCCCACTGGCCGCGCACGGGCACGAACACCTCCTCGGTCTCGTGGGCATGCAACGCGGCACCGCACCCGTTCTTCGCACGGATGTAGCCCACACTGAAGCCATGCGCCGGCGCGTTGATGATCGGCGCAAGCGCCGGATCATCAACGTTCTCGGTCACGTTCAGACCAATGATGTTGATATTCTCGCGTTCGTGCGCGGGCATGCGCATATCGAGAAACGCGAGCGGAGAACCCCGCATTTCCGAGGCGCGCGAAACGTTGTTCGCCAGCATCTCCTCGCGGCTTACAAACGGCACATCCATGTCATTCTTCTCCATCGCTTCTGCCAGGCGCGCGGCCCGGATCTATCTTCCCTTCGCCGCCAGCTCGACCCGGCGCGAATAGCGGGGATCGCCGCGCTTGATCTCGCCCAACAGGTTAGACGCCTTGAGCAGCAGCACGTCGTTGGTGCCGTCGGAGTGGATAAAGCTCAACCCGTCACGCAACAGCTTCTCGATCGGGTTCTTCTTCATGTAGCCGGTGGCGGCCCACAGCTCGAACGCCTCCATCAACACCTTCACCGAGTTCTCGGCCGCGTTGACCTTGCACAGCGATGCCGCGACGGAATCGGGCTTGCCTTCGCCCGCAGTCCAGCCGGAGTACCAGAGATAGAACCGTGCGGCTTCAATCAGCATTCGCATGCGCGCCAGCCGCTGGGCCTGGACCTGGTGCTCGAAGATCGGCTTGCCGCCCTGCACACGCTGCCTGGCGTACTGAAGCGTCACGTCGTAGGCGCGTTGGGCCACGCCGAGAACCGTCGCGCCCGCCTGGATGTTCGAACCGAAACGCGTCAGCAGGGCGCCGAGCTCACCCAGCGCACCGTTCGGCGTACCGATGACGTCGGCTTCCGGAATCTCGACATTGTCGAAAATCATCGTGCCGTTCGCCACGTTCCGCTGGCCGAGCTTGTCCCAGATTTCCGTGACTGTGTAGCCGGGCGTGTCGTGGGTCAGGATGAAACCCGTCATGCTCTTGAGCGGCGGCTTGCGCATGTCGGTGCGCGCCATCACGTAGATCACCTTGGCGAGGCCGCCGTTGGAGATGTAACGCTTCTCGCCGTTCAGTATCCACTTGTCGCCCTTCTTCTTGGCGGTCATGCGCACGCCGCCGTCGGGCTTGTTGTAGGGCAGGATGGAATCGCTGCCCGACAGCGGCTCGGTCGCCGCAGCCGCGAGCAGGCATTCGGGATCGTCCATCACGCGCGGCAGCCACTTGCGGCGCTGGCGCGCCGTCGTCAGGTGGCTGAGCATCGTCATGATCTTCCAGGTCTGGTCGAAGGCCACCGCGATGCCCAGGTCGCCATAGGCCAGGTTCTCGCCCACCATCGAGAGCGTCAGCACGTCGGCGCCGCCGCCGCCATATTCCTTGGGCACCGACAGCGTCCGCAGCCCGGCCTTGTCGGCCTTGCGGATGATGTCCCAGTTGAACGCCTTGGCGGGGTCCGGTTCCCGGTCGCCGGCATCCGCCACGGGAATGATCTCCTCGATCGCGAACTTCCGCGCCTTGTCACGCAGCGCCTCTTGTTGCCGCGAAAGCTTGAAATCGACCATCGGTTTCCTCCGTTATCCTTGTTCCCTCGCCCACGCACACGCGGCTTCAGTCGTCGTAGGTGAGCGCGCCCCGGCCCAGCAGCCGTTCGGCCTGCAAATCCTCGAACAGCGTCTCGACCTCGGTGAAATGCACGCGCTTGCCGACCGCCGGCTTGATCGTGCCCTTCGCCATGATCTCCATCGTCTCCATGAGTTCGGTGCGCGTCGAGTGACGCGAACCGGTCACGATCTTCTCCGTGATCAGTAGCTCGATCGGATTGATCTCGACATTGCCGGGTTTGGCGCCGATCACCACGGCACGGCCCGCAGTGGTGAGGGCGGCGATGCAGGACCCGAAGGTCTCCGGCGCACCGACATAATCGACAGCCGCCTCGACACCCTTCCCGTCCGTCAGCTTCTTCGCCGCCTCGGCAATATCATCCACCGCGCGTACGTTGATGACCTCGTCGGCGCCCCATTGGAGCGCGTATTCGAGCTTCTCTTCGGAAATGTCGGCGGCGATCACGCGCGCCCCGAATGCCTTGGCGACCTGGATTCCGTGCACGCCGACACCGCCTCCCGCACCGATCAGCAGCACATCGTCACGCGGTGAAATTTGAGCGCGCTCACGCATGCAATGCCAGTTGGTGTTGACGGCGTCGGCGGCGATTGCCGCGCCCTCGTAATCGAGTCCTTCCGGGATCGGCAGGAAGTTGCCGGCCGGCAGACAGACATAGTCCGCGTAGCCGCCATCGACATGGACGCCCACATAGCCGCCATGGTTCTCGCACAATGTCTCGCGCCCGCCGTGGCACCATCGGCAATATCCGCAGTTCAGATAGAAATAGACCGCGCACCGGTCGCCGGGGCTGACGTTCGTCACCCCCTCGCCAACGGCAACGATATCGCCGCCCAGCTCATGACCCATCACCCGCGGAGCCTCGCCCCCGAACACGCCCGTGCGCATGGTCACGAGCGTCAGTCCGACACCGGCGGCACGGACCTTCATGACCGCCTCGCCCGGACCCGGCTGCGGGTCGGGACGTTCTTCAAGGGTAAAGGGCTGCCCCCATTCGCGAACGACCATCGCGCGCATCGGTTTCCTCCCCGCGTGGCGTGCATCGCGCGGACCTTCGTGCATCCGGGTCCGCTGGATTGAACGCTAGCAGGTTTTCACACGACACGCAGTGTGGTGTTTGCGCGCACGCGCATCGACGCAGAGCAGGCAAGTGCGCGCGGAAACGCTGCAATCCGGCGACCGGGCCGGCAGGCCGCTACTCGTCGCGGTGGGTACGCTCCATGCGCTCGTGGCGCTCCTGCGCCTCGATCGAAAGAGTGGCGATCGGACGTGCGATCAGCCGGCGCACGCCGATCGGCTCGCCGGTATCCTCGCAATAGCCATAGTCGCCCGCCTCGAGCCGACGCAGCGCCGCGTCGATCTTGGAGATGAGCTTGCGCTCGCGGTCCCGCGTCCGCAACTCGAGGGTTCGCTCGCTCTCGAGCGAAGCGCGGTCGGCGATGTCCGGCTCCTGCATACTCGTCGATTGCATGTTCTGGAGCGTCTGCCCCGATTCCTTCAGCAGGTCCTCGCGCCACTCGATCAGGCGCTGACGGAAAAACTCCTGCATCATCGGGTTCATGAAGTCTTCTTCGTCGCCCGGAACATAATCGGGAGAAAGCATCGTGGAAGACATGACGTTCTGTTCCCCTGACACCCTGGATGAATCAATCGGTGTTTTTGTTATTTCGGCGCGGAATATATGCACGTGACCCCCGTGCGGCAAGACGCTTTCCATGACGGATTCGTGACGTGGAATCCACGGCCAGAGTCGAAACAAGTAATTGTTATATTGTTATTTTGTGTGTTCTCGAGAACAACGGCGCCCGTTACGAAACGCCGCCAGCGTCTCCGAGTTTCGCCAGTTCGACACGCGCGCGGAGCTCGATTTCGTCGATCAGACCGGCCAGACGGGGCTCGATTCCCTCACGCCGGCGTTGGCCCAGCCGTGCAACGATGCCCGACAGCGTGTCGCGTGTCAGTGATCCGGTGAGGATGCCCACGCGAATCCGATCGAGCTGGTCGAGCAACGCATCGGCACGGTCGATTTCCCGCTGCGCGGAGTCCGAACCGAGCGAACCACCCGACTGAAGCGCGATCAGCGCCTCGACCGATGCAATCTGTGCAGATCCCGAAACGGCGGATACCGACTGGCGTTCGCCCGCATGCATGTGATCGGAGAAGGAACCATCGGCACCCTCCACGCCACCGCGCTTGCGTCGTGCGGCGTCCGAACGGATGCCGTCTGTGCCGGCAATCTTCATCGTATCGCGTGTCCGTGTCCGTTGGTGCGGGAACAGGCCTCCGCACACCGACACATTGCCCAATCGCGGTTAACGCGGAGTTAAATCCCGTTCCGCCGACTCCGCCATATCACGCCCCGTCAAGGCCGACCGCTTGCTTTCACAGCTATTCATGCCGCACCCGGTCCTGTGTCGTTCAAGCGTCAGCATACGCACATCGCACGGGTCCGATCCCGAGCGCGACCCGGCAAATCCTGCCCCTCACAAAGGTCATGGATTGCCCCCGGCCGTCTGACCCGGCGGCAAATACAAAAAATAATTCATACGAAACAGACCCTTACGATATTTCGTGACTTGGCACGCCGCTCGCATTGCATGCTGCGAGGCCATGTGTCCAACTCGCACCGATCGGTAACGGTATGTTTTCAAACCGCCACGAAGTTCTTCCGGAAGGATCCGTCCGCCGCCAGCTCGCCAAACAGCGCCGCGCGCTCACCCTCGTCGATCCGCGCGCCCTGCCCCGCCGCCGTCACCTGCGCGCGCATCTCCGCATCGACCGCGACGCGCAACTCGCCGCCGCGCGGCAGGCATTCGCCCGCGATCACGGCCACATTGAGCAGCAGCTTGACCGCACCCGCGCCCGGCATCGTGTTCCCGGTCGTGTCGTCGAGCGCGACGGTGGTGCGCTGGTTCGCACAGACCGGCTCGATCAGCCGCAGCCCGTCGCCGAGCGGGATGTTCGCACCCGTGCCTGCATTGCCGTACGCGATGCGGAAGAACTGGAGCTTTTCCGAGGCCGTGCGCGCGCTGGTCGAGATCAGCCCCATGCTTTCGCCGTCGGGATCGTCGCCGAACTCGGTCAGGAGCTCGATGCCGCTGTTCACCGCGCCGACGGGGCTGACGAGGTCGTGACACAGCCGCGATGCCAGCAATTCGGCGACACGCAATTCGATCGTGGGTTCCATCGGCGATCCCCGTTTTCCGCCGGTGCGGTTGACCCGGCCCGGTCCGCGCAATCTAATGCGATTCGCTGGGACCCACCCAATCGAAGCCCCCGATGATCAACGATTTCGCACCCGGCGCCATCGTGCGCCTGCCCGCCGAGCCCGACCGGGGCGACGGCATGGTGGAATCGGCCACGGGAAACCCGGCGACCGTCAACTTCCAGCACGCAGGCATGCGCACCATCGGCATCGATGTCGCGACCCTCGAGCTCGTGTCCGCCGATGACCGGGCATAAGCCGCACCGTTTCCACCACCCCGGTGCGGGCCGCCGCCGTGCCGTGCCGCACCCCAAGGGCCGCCAGGTCGAACCGGAGGCGGTGGCGGAGGTGCGCGCCCTGATCGGCGATGGCGAGCCCCGCCGGGACATGCTGATCGAGTATCTGCACGCGATCCAGGACGCCAACCACGGGCTTGCCGCGCGCCACCTCGCCGCGCTCGCCGACATCATGAAACTCTCGCTGGTCGAGGTGTACGAGGTCGCAACCTTCTATGCCCATTTCGATGTGGCGCGCGACGACAACACCGAGATGCCCGACGTCACGGTGCGGGTTTGCGACAGCCTGCCGTGCATGATGGCCGGCGGCGAGGCGCTCTACACCGCGCTGGAGGCCGGAACGCCCGCGAACGTCCGCGTCGTGCGTGCGCCCTGCATGGGGCGGTGCGACTGCGCGCCCGTCGCGGAAGCCGGACACCGGCACATCGATGCGGCGACGCCCGAAGCGGTGAACGCCGTTGTGGCAGCGGGTGAAACCGGCCCCGGCGTGCCCGACTACCCGGCGCTAGAACGGGCTCAGCGGAACGGCGCCTACAGGGTGTTCGAGGCCTGCGTATCGGGCGAACGCACCTATGACACGGTGCGCGACACGATCGAGCGTGCCGGCCTGCGCGGCATGGGCGGTGCGGGGTTCCCGGCCGCGCGCAAGTGGGACTTCGTCAACGCCGCCGACGGCAGTCGCGCCGTCGTCATCAACGCCGACGAGGGCGAGCCCGGAACGTTCAAGGACAGGCACTTCCTCGAAAATGCCCCCCATGCCGTGCTCGAAGGCGCGCTGATAGCAGCCTGGGCGGTCGATGCCGAGGACGTCTGGATCTACC
>JAYPUG010000106.1:0-7205 GCA_038133965.1 Rhodospirillaceae bacterium
ACTACGTCCTGATCGACTGCCCGCCCGCACTCGGGCTGCTCACCATCAATGCACTGGTCGCCGCGCGCTCGGTTCTGGTCCCGCTGCAGTGCGAGTACTTCGCGCTCGAGGGGCTGACCCGGTTGATGAAATCCATCGAGCGAATCCGGCGCACCTACAACGAGGCGCTGGAAATACAGGGTATCGTGCTCACCATGCACGACGGGCGGAACAATCTCTGCCGTTCGGTCGAGGACGATGTGCGCGGCTATTTCGGCGACCTCGTGTACCGCACGGTGATTCCCCGCAATGTCCGCCTGTCCGAGGCGCCGTCCTTCGGAAAGCCGGCCCTCGTGTACGACCTGGCGTGTGCCGGCGCGCAGGCTTATGCCCGGCTGGCGGCCGAAATGCTGCGCCGCGAGGGTGTCAGCCCGGTCGGGGAGGCCGCGGAATGAGCGACGGCACCACGCGACCCCGCCTCGGACGGGGCCTTTCGGCGCTTCTCGGCGACGACCAGGAAGATTACGCAGACCTCGAGCGCGCGCGCCCGCAGCGTGACCTGCCCATCGAGCAGCTGCATCCGGGCCGGTTCCAGCCGCGCCAGAACTTCGACGACGAGGAACTCGAGGCGCTGGTCGAATCAATCCGGTCCAAGGGCATCCTGCAACCGATCCTCGTTCGCCGGGATCCGACCAACGCCGATATGTACGAGATCGTCGCGGGCGAGCGGCGCTGGCGGGCGGCACAACGCGCGAAGTTGCACGAAGTTCCTGTAATCGTTCGTGAATTGGCCGATCAGGACGCGCTGGAGATCGCGCTGATCGAGAACATCCAGCGCGAGAACCTGTCCGCCATCGAAGAGGCCAATGCCTACCAGCGCCTGACGGACGAGTTCGCCCATACCCAGGACGCACTTTCCAAGGTCGTGGGCAAGAGCCGCAGCCATGTCGCGAACACGCTCCGGCTGCTGACCCTGCCGGGCGAAGTACAGAGTATGGTGGACACGGGCGCGCTGTCGGCCGGGCATGCGCGCGCGCTGGTGGGCCGCGAGGATGCGGTGGCGCTCGCGCACCAGATTGCGGAGCAGGGGCTGACGGTGCGCGACATCGAAAGCCGGGTGTCGGCACCGAAGAAACGCAAGGGGACTCCGCGGCCGGCGAAAAGTGCGGACACGCTTGCGCTCGAGCACGACGTGTCGGAGGCGCTCGGCCTCAAGGTCCGCATCGACGTGCGTGGCGGCGAGGGTTCCGGCAAAGGAACGGTTGCCATTGACTTCCTGAGTTTCGATCAGCTTGACGATGTACTGCGGCGTCTCAACCAGGGCGGTTCGATCATGGGTACGGGTTCGCGTTCGGGCGCGCAGTCCGAAGACGACGACCCGTCGGTCGGCATCCCAAAGAGACCCATTTAACCAATATTAATAGATAGTTAACGTCTGTTCGTACGCGTCATGCTGGCGATTGCGTACAACGTACGCCCGCACGCGGCGGTCGCAGGCGTGCCGGTCGATTTGATGGCCAGTTCGGCTTCGGTCAATCGCCCGATCGCGAGCTCGATACGCTCACGGGGCCACGACCGGCACTGACGCTCGAACGCCTTGGCCACCTTCCAGAACACCGGCGGACGCAAGCGCTTGGCAGCCTGGTCGTAGCTCGTACCCTGTTCGAGCTGGTATGCGACCCGGTGCATTCTCTGCAGGTGCCTTTGCATGGCGCGAACCAGGCCCACGGGCTCGCCGCCCTCGGCCCAGTAGCGTTCGACCGCGCGGTCGAGGCGCGCCAGGTCGCCATCGAGCGCGGCATAGACGGTGTCGTCGAGCGATACGACACCCGTGTCGCCCACCGCAGCGATCACGGCATCCTCGTCTGCGGTCCCGCCCGCGCCCACATAGAGTACGAGCTTCTCGATCTCGCGCCGGTTGCCCAGCCGGTCGTCGCCAAGGATCCCGGTCAGAGTCCGCAGGGCATCGGGAAGGATCGAGATGTTCGCCTCGGACAGCATGCGGCGCGCCAGGTCGGCACGGCCGGCCTCGTCGTCGGCGTAACAGGGCAATGCGGCGCAGTCGGCGCGGGATTCGCAGAGTTTCCGCAGGCCCGAGCGCGCCGAGAGATCACCGGCCTCGATGACCACGGCCGCGCGTGACGCCGCGCCTTCGGATGCTGCCAATGCGTCCTCAAGGGGTTTGGCAAGCGCATCCGCACCGTCGCGCACCACGACGAGGCGCTGTCCGCCGTCGAAGGACAGCGCGAGAACCTCATCGGCGAGCTGTGCCGGGCTCTCGGCTACCGCAGCGCTGGTCAGTTCGGCCGTACGGAACGGGTCCGAGGGATCGTCGATGAGGTTGCCGCACAGGGTCTCGACCCGTTCGCGCACGAGCCCCGAATTGGGCCCGTAGATCAGGTGCACGGCGATTGCCGGATCGGGCCCGGATACGAACCCGTCAACCCGTCCCGCCTGTACCTTGACCATGGCCGTGCCTCAGCGGCTGGCGGGCGCGGTGCGCGACAGGAAGATCGCGAGCCGATCGACGATCGCGTCCGCGATATCTCTTGTGGCGCGTTTGCGCGCATCGGCCTCGGCGGCCAGGGTTGCGAAGTCGGACGTCAGGATGTCGTAGCTGTTTACCGAACGGATCGAACCGCTGGTCAGAATCTGTGCGTTGCCGTTGCGGCGAAGCGAATAATTTGCCGAAATGGTCAAATTCGCGCGTGTTGCCGTCGCGTCGCGCCGGACCGCCAGGCTTGCCTGCGATTCCGAAAGCGTCACCTCGAGATTGTAGCGGGACTCCGTCGGAGTCGTCGGGGTGAGGCGGTTCGTCAGCTCGATTCGGAGGAGCTGGCCTGTTCGGTCGGCGATCGGCGAGACGGCGACCTGTTCGAGAAGGCCTCCGACGGGTGCGTCGCTCCCGCGCTCGCCGTAAAGCGGCTCGAAGCCGCAGGCCCCCAACAGGGCCAGCGCCGCGACAGCGATAGCGATGCGCCTAGACAACGAAGTTGACCAGTTTGTCGGGCACGAAGATCACCTTGCGGACCTCCTTGTCCCCGATCGTCTCGGCGACGTTTGCCACACTACGCGCCGCGTTCTCGGCCGTATCGCTGTCGGTGCCCGCGGCGATATCGACGGTGCCGCGCAGCTTGCCGTTGACCTGAATCGCCAGGGTCACGCTGTCGGAAACCAGCAGGCCGGGGTCGGCCTCGGGCCAGGCCTCGTCGCACAGCATGCTGTCGTGGCCGAGCGCCCGCCACATCTCCTCGGCGAGGTGCGGCATCATCGGACCGATCAGGCGGACCAGCGTCTCCAGCGCCTCGCGCAGTACCGGACTCCCGGTGCCACCATCCTTGATGTAGGCCGAGACCGTGTTGGCCGCCTCATAAAGGCGCGCCACGGCGCGGTTGAAGCGGAACTGCTCGAGGTCCTCGGTGACGTCGGCAATGGCGCCGTGGGTTGCCGCGCGCAGCCCGGCCGATGCGGCATCGTTGCCGCCTGATGGGTCGGTCCCGACGGGAGCCAGGTCCTCCGCGTTCTCGAGGATCAGCCGGGCGACCCGGTTGACGAACCGCCAGGCGCCCTGCACGCCGGCGTCGGTCCACTCCATGTCGCGGTCGGGCGGGCTGTCCGACAGGATGAACCATCGGGCCGTATCCGCACCGTAATCGGCGATCACGTCGGTCGGATCGATCGTGTTCTTCTTCGACTTGGACATCTTCTCGATGCGGCCGACCGTGACCGGTGCACCGTTGTCGGCCCGCACGTGATTGCCCGCATCGTCCTGGATGACCGTCTGGGGCTCCAGCCACTCGCCCGTATCGTCGCGGTAGGTCGCGTGGTTCACCATGCCTTGCGTGAACAGGCCGGCGAACGGTTCCGACAGATCCACGAGCCCCGTATCACGCATGGCGCGGGTGAAGAACCGGGAATAGAGCAGGTGCAGGATCGCGTGCTCGATGCCGCCGATATACTGATCGACGGGCAGCCAGTAATCGACGTCGGCCTGGGTCACGGGCGTATCGGCCTCGGGCGAACAGAAGCGCGCGAAATACCAGGACGAGTCCATGAAGGTGTCGAAGGTGTCGGTGTCGCGCTCGGCTGCCGCACCGCAGGACGGACAGTCCACATGCTTCCAGGTCGGGTGCCGGTCGAGCGGGTTGCCCGGTGACTTGAAGTCGATGTCGTCGGGCAGGACGACCGGCAGCGCGTCGCGCGGGACGGGCACCGTGCCGCAGGACGGGCAATGGATCACCGGGATCGGACAGCCCCAGTAGCGCTGGCGCGAGACGAGCCAGTCGCGCAGCCGGTAGTTGACCGCGCCCTCGCCCTGGCCCGCGGCTTCGAGCCGTTCGATAATCGCGCGTTTCGCCGCGCCGACATCCAGCCCGTCGAGGAACTCGGAGTTGGCCAGCCGGCCGTCGGCAACGAAGGCTTCGTCCCCGATCTCGAACGCGGCGGGGTCCGCGTCGGCGGGCACGACGACGGGCAGGACCGGCAGGTCGTAGGTGCGCGCGAAATCCAGGTCGCGCTGGTCGTGGGCCGGACAGCCGAAGATCGCGCCCGTCCCGTAGCCCATCAGCACGAAGTTGGCGATATAGACGGGAAGCTCGCGCCCCTCGATGAACGGATGACGGACCGTCAGCCCGGTGTCGTAGCCCCGCTTCTCCGCCGTCTGGATCGCCTCCTCGCTGGTGCCGAGCTGACGGCACTCCTCGATGAAGGCCGCTGCCTCGGGGTTGGTCGCGGCGAGTTCCTCGGCCAGCAAGTGGTCGGCCGCGATGGCACAGAAGCTGGCGCCGAAGATCGTGTCGGGCCGGGTGGTATAGACGCGCAGCCGGTCGTCGCGCCCGGCGGCGAAGTCGAACTCGATATAGGCGCCCTCGGAGCGGCCGATCCAGTTCTCCTGCATGGCGCGCACCTTCGGCGGCCAGCGTTCGAGGTCGTCGAGCGCGGCGAGGAGTTCGTCGCTGAATGCCGTGATCCGGCAGAACCACTGGGCGAGGCGGCGGCGTTCGATCGGCGCACCGGAACGCCAGCCCTTGCCGTCGATCACCTGTTCGTTGGCAAGCACGGTCTGATCGACGGGATCCCAGTTGACCCAGCCGTCCTGGCGATAGACGAGGTCGCGGTTTAGGAAATCGAGGAACATCGCCTGCTCGTGCCGGTAGTAGCCGGGATCGCAGGTCGCGAACTCGCGATCCCAGTCGATCGACAGCCCCATGAGCCTGAGCTGGCCGCGCATGGTCGCGATGTTTTCGTAGGTCCACGACGCCGGGTGGACGCCCTTCTCCATGGCGGCGTTCTCTGCCGGCAGGCCGAACGCGTCCCAGCCCATCGGGTGCAGGACGTTGAATCCCTTCGCGCGCTTGTAGCGGGCGACCACGTCGCCCAGCGTGTAGCAACGCAGGTGCCCCATGTGAATCCGGCCCGAGGGGTAGGGAAACATCTCGAGCACGTAGTATTTCGGCCGTGCGGTGTCCGTCTCGACGGCGAAGGTGCTGCGCTCGTCCCACGCGGCCTGCCACTTCGGTTCGGATTCACGGAAATTATAGCGCTGGGCCATCGTCGATATTCTCTGTACGCGGGTCTCGGTGCCGATCGCCTCGGCGGTGCGCGTTAACGCGGGGTCTTGAGTGTCGGGCTCATACCGGCCTGTGTGCGGCCATCAGCCGTCGCCCCGGGCCCCGCGGAGCTCGCGCGCGCGGGTCAGGATCGCATTCTCGAGGCTGGTCGATGTTGCGTCCCCGGTCACGGCGTCGCGCCACTCGTTGCCGTCTGCGCGCTGCTGGCGGAAGACCGACACGCGCACGCCGTCAGAACGCAGTTCGCGGCCGAGGATGAAGACCGTCACCTTGAAACGTTCGTCGGGGCTCTCGGGTGGCGAGTACCAGTCGGTGATGATCACGCCGCCGAACGGATCCGCCGAAGAGAGCGGCAGGAAGGAAATCGTGTCGAGCGAAGCGCGCCACAGGAAGCCGTTTACGCCGATACCGGAACCACCGGTGTCGCTTTCGTTCGAGTTGTTTCCGAGCAGGTTGAAATCCCCGAAGATCTTGCCGCCTTGGGAACGAAACAGTTCCTCGGGATCGCGCGCGTCCGGGGGTTTCCGGTCGATGCCTTCACACGCGGTCAGGCCCAGCAAAAGAAGGGCGCAGACAAAAATCCGGGGCCGGCGTGCAAGGCTGGAAAGTCTCATGCTCGGCAATCCACTCGTTGCATGAACGTTGCGGGGCTTCCTCGGAATCCCGACTAGGTCTTTAGCAAAGAAACCCGCACAAAAAAACAGGGCGGCGCTGGGCGCCGCCCTGTTCTTCGAACTCTGCCTTCTTGGAACTTAGAAGGAGAACATGTTCGTGATGAAGAAGCTCTTGTGCTTCTGCGACGAGCCCGCCGCGCCGTTGATGTTTTCGTGGTCGAGCACGATCAAGTCGGCCGTTACACGCCAGCCCGGAGCGACGTTGTAGTTGAGGCCCGCACCGTAGCGCGCGACCTCTTCGTCGACACCGGCAGTGTTGATCATCTGCTCGCCAACCGCGTAGTGAGCGGCAACGCCCCACGGACCCGAGCCGTAGGCGACGCCGAGGCCCCACCAGTCGCCGGAGTCCAGGCCAGCGGCGGTGTTCGCCGTGGTCAGGCCGGTATCGCCGTTGTCACGGTACGAAGCACCGATCGTGAAGCCGGCGTAGTCAACGACAGCACCGATCTTGAGCATGTCGACGCCTTCGTCCTCGGCGCCGGTGGCGGACTCGTCGCCACCCGAAATGTAGGCGATCGAGGCACGAACGCCGACATCGTCGAAGTTGCCGTTATAGTTGGCAGCGAGGCTGAGCACGTTCTCGGCATCGCCGTTGTTATCGGTGGTTTGCGCACCCTCAGCGCCGGCGTCCGGCGTCCACGAAGCGCCGACCTGGAAGCCGGAGAAACGCGGCGAGAAATAGGTCACCTTCGTGCCGTCACCCGTGATGAACGCTTCCGGGTCGTCACGGACGATGCGCGACTGACCCGCGGCGTCCACGCTCTGGAAGGTCGACAGGCCGAACACGCCACCGAAGGTGCCCTGGAACGAACGGTTGGCGTTCATGGCACCGACCTGCATTACGTTGGCCGCGCCGTCGTTGTTGCCCATCTCGATGCGGCCCCAGTCGGCGGTCGCAAAGATAAAGGCTTCGTCCGTCGCGGTCGTGTCGCTGCCGTTCGCGTTGACCTCGAACACGACGCCGTAGCGGATGCCGTTGTCG